>JAIXSD010000693.1 GCA_027484885.1 Rubrivivax sp. | reverse complement strand
GCCCTGGTGCTGTGGATGCGCTCCAACTTCACCACGCAGACCGATTTCGCCACCATCATGGTGCCGACGATTCTGCAAGGTGCGGCCCTGGCCTGCTTCTTCATCCCGCTGACCACGCTGACCCTGAGCGGCCTCACGCCAGAACGCCTGCCCGCCGCCGCCGGCCTGTCCAACTTCGTGCGCATCACGGCAGGGGCCATGGGCACGTCGATTTCAACCACGCTCTGGGAAAGCCGCGCCACGCTCCATCACCAGCACATGGTCGAGCGCCTGGCGCAAGGCGACCCGGTCGCGACCGAAGCCCTGGCCGGGCTGCAGACAGCAGGCCTGTCGCCCCAGCAAGCGGCTTTTCAGATCAACCGCTTGATCGATCAGCAGGCCTTTACTCGGGCGGCCGACGACATTTTTCTTGCCTCGGCGGCCATTTTTCTGCTGCTGATTGCGTGCATCTGGCTGACCCGTCGGCCGCCGAAGTTAGCGGCGGGTGCGGCGGCGGTGGATGCGGGTGGGGCGCATTGAGCTCAGTCGCGACGATGGCGCCAGGGCTGCTGCCAGCTCAGCAGCCCAAATTGCATGAGCACAGGCGCTCCTTCTTTTAGCTGAGTGAGGAACTGGCTTTGTACCAACAAGCCATCGGGTCAAAGCGAGGCTGCAAGCAACACGCCAAATCCGACCAGCGCGGCAACGCCAAGCGTGAGCACAATGACATGACCCAGCATGGAGTCGTACTCCACGTATCGCCGCAGCGAGCTCGGCAATAGCCGATAGATCGCGAGACTCGACAATTCGGCTGCTGCAACGATTGCATCCATATGCTGTTTATCGGTCCAGCTATGCGGCCCAGCCAGCGTAGCTGGGGCAGGTCTGCTTGAGCGTAGGGTTATGCCTCACAGCGCACCCGAGATGGAACTGAATACCGCCGTTGGCTTGCCAGGTAAACAAGCAACGATCGCTGACTTGCTGGCCGGCCCTCCTGGGCCGAGCGATGCGTGAGAGACAACAAGTGCAGAGCCTTTGGTCCACGCCAAATCGAACCGCCCTGTGCCGCCGTTGACATACAGCGCGCGCACCAAGTACAGCCGCTTGTCACCCGAACATTTGAAGTCTGGTCGGCCAAGGTAGCCCAAATTGCTCGGCTCTTGGAGAAGGTACGGCACATCTGATAGCCAAGCCTCAACCGCCGGCAGCCTTGACGCGGGGACTTCAAAGAATGAGGACTCAGCAAGCGTGTCCCAGTCTCGCCAGTTGCCAGCGGAGGCTGGAACTTGGGCAAGCCAGTTCTCGCCCGGCGCAGCGCTAGCGGCGAGCGGAACCGCGAGTAAGAGGGAGGCGAGAGTCTTCATGAGGCCTAACGAATGAAAGGGACTTCCCTGTCCCGAACCAGCCGCGTTGCGGCAACCGGCAAGCAAGTGCCACGATGGGAAGAGCAATCTCTCATCAACTCGTTCCGAAGGGGAAGTCCATGAGCATTCATTCTGTACGTCGGCATCGATCTCGCCAAGAACGTGTTTGCCCTGCCTGGGTTGAATGAGGCCGGCAAGGCTGAGTGGGTGCGCCCGGCCGTGCCACGTTCCAACGGCCACCAGCATCGAGGCAGCGATCTTGCTCGAAGAAATCGCTGGCGCACTGATAGATCGGGGCGCCAATGGCTACGGCAATAAGGAACAGCAAGGTGAGGGCAAACATGTACCAGAGCAGTCTTGGCCCGGAGACTTGCCTGCCTTCCGCGCGCTTCTCGAAGTACCTTGTTGACTGCTTGATTCCAGGTGCTGCGAAGTAGGTTCGCACAACCAGTTCGACTGCGCCGCTGACAAGTATGTAGACCGGCGGTGCAGCTACCAGCCATAGCGCCCACTTCACTGGGCCGCTTGCTTGTAGCAGGAGCAGCGCGACTCCTGCGCATGCCGCGGCGGCAATCCACAATGCGAGTAAATCGACGGTTTTTTGAGACATGCTTGCAGGTCGGACAGGTAGCTTTGTGACGCCGAACGTTCGGCAAACCTGGCGAGCGGAGGCTTACAGTGCCTGCCGTAGCGAGTCGGGGGGCAGGTCAAGGCGACGCCGCACCTGTACGACCCGGTGTTCAACTGTTTCGTCACCTGTGAGGCGCAGCACCGGGCATCTGCGCTCCTTGAGCCACGCTTCGTGCTTGGCGAGGCTTCTGCCTTCAGAGGGGGTGCCGTCGTACTCTCCGGCCCATTGCAAGAAGGCGTCGTCCACCATTCCGTACCTCTCGAGCTCTCTGCGGCGCAGCCTGGCGATTCGGATCTCTGTGGGCAGGTAGAGAAACACAATCAGATCAAAGTTGTCCTCGACTTCGGCGCCCCATCCCATGATGGAACCGCTGATCACAGCACCGCCGCTTGACTCAACATCGGCTCGCAACTTCGCCAGCCGCTCAGGCCCAGGCCGCTTCTGTTGAAAGGGCGGATCGGAGGCAATCCAGTAGTAGTCGTCTCCATCAAGGTGCTTGAGCCCCAGTTCCGATGCCAGCGCTGCGCCAAGCGTGCTTGCGCCGCTGCCTGAAGCGCCCGTGATGTGAATGAGCATGAATTGCGCTGCTTAACGTTTGAGCGCAGCGGATGGCGAAGGGTTAAGCCGCATCATAGGCAGCCCTCCACGTACTGCACTTGAACTCTGTTACCGATGTAGAAGTTGTCGACTCTGGCGTCGCTGGTCTCAAAACGCACAGCGATATCACCCGCCAGGGCAACCGTTAGATATTGATCTTCTGGGCCCGAATAATGATGCGGTTCATCGCTAAGTCTCGCACCGTAGCGTTGCTTGACGGCGGCTACTGTCGTACCAATGCGGATACCGTCTTGCGTAGAGATCTTGTCGGTGCGCACGTCTATTCGACGAAGCTTTCCGTCCTCAAACATGAAGGAGACCCCTTTGAACCGCTTGGACTCCAGATAAAAGCAGCCTCTGTCTTCTGGATTCTGAGGTTCGGACAGTGCTTCCCGAACCGAATGACTGAATTGCGCCACAGTCATGCCGAATTGAACCGGACCGAGCCCCCGAGAAGTCACTGCAGCAGTATGCCCCGCAGCACATGCGGTAGCGGCGAGGAGGATTCCTGTCGTGGCAATTGCAATGCGCCTCATATTGCGACTCAACGTTCGCGGTAATCGGACAAGCCAGCGTAGCTGGCGCAGGTCCGCTTGACAAAAAGGTTAGAGGTAGCCATCACCAGCGGCACAGCCACGCCAGCAGCGGATAAGCAGTGAACACGGCAAGCAAAAAGAAGATGATGTGGAGGCCGATGGCGAAATCCTGACCGCTTGCAACCTGAGCGGAGAAGAACAGTGCAAGCACTGTCGCTGCACTAGAGAATACCCAGCGAAAGGTGTGATTCTGCGTGGAATCGTCCAGTAAGTACGCGCGATACCACGGTAGGCCGCAAACCAGCGAAAACGCAACAAACGCGGCAATGGTGCCGCTTCTACTTTCCACCGCTTCACCACGCAGGATCATCTGCATGTAGGAGCCTGAGAACAGCCCAACGCCGATGGCGACGGCGCTGATCAGCCATGAGGCCAGAGTTGCTGCGCGTGATAGGTGCATGCGGTGCCTTCTAACGAGGTTGTCCAAAAACCCCAAATCCCCAACCACCCGCACTGCTCAGGTCGTGTGAATGTCGGCGACGGTGAATTTCTGGGTTCATCAGTGAATCGGGGTTGATGAGCCGCATTGGCGGCGCCTGGGTGCGATTGTGCCGGCTGTGGGCTGCGTTATTGAACCCCGACTTGCCCCAGCCCCGCTTTCGAGAGCTTCTCGATGTTGTGCACCAGGCAGTACAAGCGCCACTGCGTGCGGACCTTGGCCTGCCCGCGGTGGTTGAAGCGGCTCAAGCGCTTGTTGTGCCGCAGGTTCGCAAACACCGGCTCCACCATGCCGATGCGCTGGTTGTAAAGCTGCCAGCCGCGCGGTGAATCGATTGCCTTGCGCATGCGCTCGCTCGGATGGCTGGAGCGATTGGCTCTGCGCGAGGCCCCTGTCTCAAAGATTGCTCGCGAACAGCCTCCGCAAGAACAGCTGCTTGAAGCTGTGGGCCTCGTTCAATCCCAAACGCTCCAACCAGGCTTCGGGCACCGGGGCTTGCGGCCCCAGGCTCTTGACGATGAGCTTGACCAGTTCCACCGGGTGGTGGCTGGCGTGTTTGAGCTTTTTGAGCGCGCGAACGATCTGCATTTCTTCGTCGCTGAGGTCGGTGCCAAAAGGGAAATCGGGCAGCACGCCGCTGTTGCGCCAGGGGCGCAGGCGCTCACGCAAAGTTTCGGGCAGGTTGCTCCGTGCCGAAGCCGGCAGCTGGTAGTCGGCCGGCAGCTTGCCGTGGGCTTTGGCTTCGTCCATCAAGCCCTGCTGGAAGCGCGAATCGCAGACCTGCAGCAGGCGCGCGATCACCTCGGCATCGCTGCAGCCGCGCAAGTCGGCCACGCCGTACTCGGTGACGACGATGTCGCGCAGATGGCGCGGGATGGTGCAGTTGGCGTAGTGCCAGACGATGGAGCTGCTCAGGCCCTGGGCGTTGTCATGAGTGGCGCGCAGCAGCAGGATGGAGCGGGCGTCCGGCAGCGCATGGGCCATGGCCACGAAGTTGTACTGGCCGCCCACGCCGGAGACCATCTGGCCAGATTCATAACCGTCCGATGAAGCGGCGCCCAGCAGCGTCATCTTCATCGTCGTGTTGATGAAGCGGGCGTCGCGGCGCTGGGCGCGCTTGAGCGCTTCCGAGCCCTGCCCATCGCCGTAGAGCTCGTTGATGTAGTGGATGCGCGTCATGGCGATGCGCTGGCGCAGGCCTTCGGGCAACTCGCGCAGGCGCTGGTAAAAGTCGCGCGGGCCGAGGAAAAAACCGCCGTGCATCAGCGCGGCGCGGCGCCAGGCGGGGCCGAGCAGCTCCGGCGCCAAGGCCTCGGGCCGGTTGGGCCAGGCCTCACCTCGCAAGTGCAACTGGCCATCTGCGCCGAGTGTCACGCCGGCCTGCAGCAGGCCCTGGGCTTGCAAAAACGCCAGGTCGCTCGCGCGCAGCGGCGAGGCAATGCGCCCACGCTCGCACAGGGCGCGGATCACGCCCGCATCGGGCGCGGGCCCCAGCCGCCCGGCCAGGGCCAGCTGCTGCAGGTCCAGGTCGTCGAAGACCAGGCGGCGGATCAAACCCGCATCGATCAAGCGCATGAAGCCGTTGACGAACATCTCCGAGCAGCCGTACAGGCCTTGCTCGAAGCGGCCCAGCTCGCGCCCCTGCTGCCAGCTTGGAGGCGCCTCGGCCGCGCCGCCGCTGCACAGGCCGGCCAAGATGGCGCGGTAGTCGTGGTTGCGGGTGTCGCGCACGATCAAGGCCTGGGCGATGGCGTCGCCGAGCGAGCCGATGCCGATCTGCAGCGTGCCGCCGTCCTTGACCAGGCTGGAGGCATGCAGGCCGATGGCGTAGTCGGCCCAGGAGATGGCCGCATTGGGCGGCGCAAACAAGGCATGGCTGCAGCCCGGGCCCTCGACCAGCAGATCGAACATGCGTGCATCGGCCACCGCCGGGCCGGGCATGAAGGGCAGGGCCTCGTTGAGCATGGCCACGGTCAGGACCGGCTGGCCTGCGGCGCGCTGGTGTTCCAGCAGGTCGAAGCTCAGATCCGGGTTGCAGCTCAGCGAGAACTCGCGCTCGCCCGTCTCGGGATTGACCCGCGCCGCCACCGCCTGGATCAGCAGATTGACGCCCTGGGCGCAGATGTCGCGCACGGCAAAGCTGTAGTTGGTGCAGATGAAGCCCTGCTGTGCGGCCTCATTGCCCAGGTAGTCGGCGGTCTTGAGAAAGAACTCCTGCACCGAGATATTGGCAGGCAGCTGGCCGGCGCGCAGCGGGCCGACATAGGCCAGGTCGGGGTAATCGCAAAACACCCGCTCCACCAGGGGCGCCAGGAAATGCTGCTCCAGCTCGGTGCGGCCCTTGGGCTTTTCCAGCGACAGGGCGGTGTAGATGCGCAGGCACCTTTCCGGCTGGGCCGCGATGCGGCGGTAGAGCGCGTTGACCAGGGGGTTGGGCTTGCCGATGCCCAGTGGCAGGGCCAGGCCGATGTCGCCGGGGATGCGGCGCAGGATCTCGTCGACCGCCGCCTCCAGGTCGGCGCAGTGCTGGGGCTGTGGCTTGGCGCTCAAGTCGTCGCCGGGGGCTTGGGGGGCGTTGCGATGCAGCAAATCGGTCTCCTGCGGTCTTGTCTTTGTTGTCTTTCCACTCGGGTGGATGCCACAGTTTCCAGCCCGGCCGCAAGGTGAGTCTTGACATTCAGCAAGATCGCCACAAAAGCCGGCCAAAGCGGCGAAAAGGCCTAGTGGCTTCCCCCCAAGCCATGGGGTGAGCGCCCTGGCGGCCGGCCAGCCTGTGCTGAAATGCAGGCAGCTGTGCGATCTGCGGTGCAGGCGGGCCCATTTGGTGCCGATTTCTGTGCTGATTTCTGTGTCGATTTCTGTGCCGATCTCTGCGCCGATCTCTGCGCCGACCTCTGTGCCATCGCCAGCCTCCCGCTCTCGCGTCCCCTCTGTCTCTGATCCCTGTAGTTTTGGTTCCTGATCCCATGCAAGACGACCTGAATGTGCCGGCCTGGCTGCCGCCGCTTCGCCTCGCCCTGCAGCGCGTGGGCCCGGGGCCGCTGCGCTGGCTGTTCTGCGCCTTTGTCGGCTTGGTCTGCGTGGCCGTGTCGCAGCTGCTGGTGTCCTTGCTGGGGCAGGGCGACCGGCTCAGCGCTGCCGTGGTGGCCGCCGTCTGCGGCCTGGGCCTGGCCGCACTCTTCAGCGCCAGCCTGTTGGGCCTGCTCAGCCATCTGGACCGGGCGCTGCGCTACTCGGTGCGCTACGCCACCCGCGACAGCCTGACCGGCCTCTACAGCCGCCGCCATTTTCTGCACCAGGTGGAGCGCGAA
Source organism: Rubrivivax sp. (assembly GCA_027484885.1). GTDB lineage: Bacteria > Pseudomonadota > Gammaproteobacteria > Burkholderiales > Burkholderiaceae_C > Paucibacter_A. Next base: position 452 of record JAIXSD010000693.1, on the reverse strand, counting down.
TGGTCGCTGGCGCGGCGTTACGAAACCCCCTGCGCCCTGGTGCTGATCGACATCGACCACTTCAAGCGCATCAACGAGGCCTACAGCAGCCGCTGCGGCGACCTGCTGCTGCGCGAGGTGGCCGGGGTTTGCGGCGAAACCCTGCGCCACGCCGATGTGCTGGCGCGTTACGGCGGCGAGGAGTTCATGCTCTTTTTGCCCCACACCGACCCGCTGGGCGCCCTCGATGTGGCCGAGCGCATCCGCGAGCGGGTGGAGCGCATGGGCTATGGCTGGAACGGCCACAGCATCCCCACCAGCGTCAGCATCGGTGTCGCCGTCCTCAAGCTCAACCACACCGGCCTGGACGATTTGCTCAACGAGGCCGGCGAGGCCTTGCACCTGGCCAAGGCCGATGGGCGCAACTGCGTGCGCGCCGGCCCCGGCCTGCTGCCCGATTCGCTGAGCGCCAT
>JAIXSD010000149.1 GCA_027484885.1 Rubrivivax sp. | reverse complement strand
GTGATGGCTTCAAAGCGGTTGTGCGGCGTGTTGCTGGCGATCAGGGCGAAGTCGGCGCCGCTGGCCTGCAGGCGCAGCAGGGCGGCGCGAAAGTAGGCGTCGAAGCCGGCCCAGGAGGCATCGTCACCCTCGATGCCGCGCAGGCTCTGGCTGCGTGCGATGTCCAGCGATTCGATGCTGAACTCGGGCATCTGCGGTGCACCGGTGGGGCCCAGACCTTGCGCTATTGCATGGGCATGCGCTTGCGCCAGCTGGCACAGGGTCTGGTAGATCTCAACGGTCGAGGCCCAGGCCACACCGCCAACGATGCCGATTTTTTTCATGGATTCCGTCCTCGTGGGGGCATTGTCACCGGCGTCGGCCCGCAGCAGGCCGACTTGCTATGCTCATCAGCACCCGGCTTGAACCAGCCATCTGTTCACCTGCCCAAGGAACCCTGCCATGTCCCGTCTTGCCACTTCGAGTCTTGTCCTGGCCGCCGCTCTGCTGCTTGCTGGCCTCCCTCACAGCGCCGAGGCCGCCGCGCCCCAGGTCAAGACCCAGGCGCCGGGCTACTACCGCATGATGCTGGGGGATTTCGAAGTCACGGCCCTGAATGACGGCACCGTCGATCTGCCCATGGACAAGCTGCTCACCGGCGCCAAACCGGGCCAGGTCGCCCGCGCCCTGCAGCATGCCTACCTCGGCGTGCCCCTGGAGACCTCGGTCAACGGCTATCTGATCAACACTGGCAGCAAACTGGTGCTGGTCGACACCGGCGCCGCCACCTTGTTCGGCCCCACCCTGGGCAAGCTGCTGGGCCACCTCAAGGCCGCCGGTTACCAGCCCGAGCAGGTCGACGAGATCTACATCACCCATCTGCACGGCGACCATGTCGGCGGCCTGCTCAGCGAGGGCAAGCCGGCCTTCCCCAACGCGGTGGTGCGCATCGACCAGCGCGAAGCCGACTACTGGCTCAGCGAGGCCAATATGGCCAAGGCCCCCGAGGCGGCGCAAGGCGGTTTCAAGGGCGCCATGATGTCGATCAAGCCCTACCAGGAGGCCGGCCGCTTCAAGCCCTTCGAGGGCTCGCCGCAGGGCGTGGAGCTGGTGCCTGGCGTGCGCGCCGTGTCCACCTACGGCCACACGCCCGGCCACAACGTTTATGTGGCCGAGAGCAAGGGTCAGAAGCTGGCCATCTGGGGCGATCTGATGCATGTGGCCGCGGTGCAGTTCCCCGACCCTTCAGTGACCATCCAGTTCGACAGCGACTCCAAAGCCGCGCGCCCGCAGCGCGAGAAGGCCTACGCCGATGCCGCCAAGAACGGCTATTACGTGGGCGTGGCCCACGTCGCCTTCCCGGGCATCGGCCGCCTGCGCGCCGATGGCAAGGGCTATCTCTGGGTGCCGGCGAACTACAGCAGCAAGCCCTGAGCCTGGGCCGGGGAGGCGCCGAGCCGCCCCCCCAAGTTCTAGGGGCTGCGAGGAAACAAAGCGTAAGTAATTCACGAACGGCGACAGCGCTCGCACAGAATGCCGGCGGTTTCACGATGCTGTGGTGTCGTGGGCTGGAGTGCTTCTGTGGCTGCGCCTGAGGGCCGGCGACGGGGGCTGTGAGTCTCACGGACTGTTGTGGTCCTCGTTGTCGGCTTCGATTCTGGATTGGCCTTGAACAGGCCTCGCCCGCGGTGGGCGAGGTACCCGGCCCCGGCTTCGAACGAGCCCGGGAGTTGTCGTCGTCATGGCCCTGTCTGCCGCCGAGCTGTTCTTGATGTCTGCGCCCGCTGCCGTGGTGGCCGGTGCCCGGCCGGCCTTGCCGCAGCCCACTTTGTCCTTGCGCCAGCTGGCCAGCCGGGCCGGCGTGCGCCTCTTGCCCAGCCGCGTGCAGCCGCCCTGGCAGCGTTGGCAGCCCCAGCACAGCCAGACTCTGGCTTCGGCCGCGGTGGAGTGCACCGCGCTGAGCGAGCAGGATCGGGCCGAGTTTTCCGAAAGCGGCCTGGCCCTGGACAGCGAGGTCACGGTCGCCAGTGACGGGCGCTCGGTGCTGAGCTTTGCCACCGTGGCGGCCCACCATGCGGGCTGCTATGCCTCCTCCCAGCAGGCGAGCGGCCCCGGCGTCAGCCTCAGCCAGGGGCACAGCCACAGCAGTCTGAGCTTTTGCATCGATTTCAAACGCCCGGTCTCCGCGGTGCTGGATCTGCATCTGAGCGGCACCTTGCGCGTCAGCGGCCCGCGTTCCGGCGTCTTGCCCCTGCCTTCGCGTGCGGCAGTGGCCGCGTACGCTTTGGGCTCCACCAGCGATGGCGATCTGGCCGGCCGCGCCCGCCTGTTCCGCCAACTGGGCCTGGCCCAGGAGCTGGAGGGTGAGGCCTTGCTCGCCCAGCTGCGCGCCTGGCCCTGCAGCAGCCAGCCGCAGCTGCAGACCTTTGGCGCCCGCGCCAGTGCGCACATGCAGGATCTGGTGATCGAGCAGCAGTTCTCGGTGCAGGCCGACAGCCATTGCCTGGGCCCGGAGGATGGCGTCGAGCCTTCGCTCTATGGGCGCCATCGCCTGAGCTTCGAGCTCTTTCTCTTCACTGAGGCGCAAAACGGCGCCGTGGCCGATTTCTCACCCGGGCTGAGCCTGGAGGCGCTGCACCTGCCCGAGGACTGTGCCCTGAGCTTTGAGCCCGGGGCCGAGCTGCCTGTCCATGCCCTGCGCGAACCCGAGCTGCGCGCGACCGGCAGCCTGCTGTCGCGCGGCTGGTCTGCGCTGCTGGGCCGCCGGCTCGAGCGTGCGCCGCTGGCGCCCTGAGCGGAGCGCGCCCTTCGCCCCCTGCGTCTTTCACCCTCTTGTTTTGTGCGTCTTCTGCCTGTTTCCATGAACGTCTCCAACTCCTTGCGCCGCCCGGCTTTCTTCTTTCATCGCGGCCTGGTGGCCAGTGCGCTGGCGCTGGCCACCCACAGCGTGCTGGCGAGCAGCACACCCGAGCTCAACCGCTGGCATGTCTTCGAGAGCAAGACCTCGGCCGTGGCGCTCATTGATGGTCGCCTGCAGAATGATTTCCATCGCCAGATCTTTGGCGACGGCCTGCTGGCCGAAGACAGCCTGGCCCGTCTGACGGCCGACGGCCGCTCGGCCGAAGCCAAGAACACGCTGGGCGCCACGCGTCTCGGCAGCTTCAGCGCCGCGCTCCAGCCCCTGGACCCGAACGCGACGATCAGCCTGGCGCATGGCTATTCCATGATCAGCTTCGCCGCTTTCTTGAGCAACGCCGCGCCGGTCACCCTGGACCTGCACCTGACGGGCAGCCTGCAGACCCTGGGCGACCGCGCCGCCACAGGCAGCGATCCCTCACGCGCCGTGGTGGCGGCCTACGGCCTGGGCTCGCCCAGCGATGTCAACGAGGACGGCTACAACCGTCTGTTCGCCAATGCTGGCATCGACCCCAATCTGGAGGGCGAGGCCTTGCTGAACCAGCTGGCGCATTGGCCGACCACCTCGCAGCGCAATTTGCAGACGATCGGTGTGCAGACCGACAGCCTGCACCGCAGCGCCGAGGTGGATCAGCGCTTCAGCGTCACCGCCGATTCGACGCGGTATGACTGCCCCGCAGGCGTGGTTTCGCCGCTCTGCGGCAGCTACTACCTGCAGTTCCACCTCTTCCTGTTCACCGCCGCCGAGAACGGTGGTGTGGCCGACTTCTCGCACAGCCTGGCGGTCGACGC
>JAIXSD010000601.1 GCA_027484885.1 Rubrivivax sp. | reverse complement strand
GCTGAGCCGAGCATGTCGGCGTGAAAGCGCCTGGCAGTGCAAAGATGGCAATCTTCTTGCCAGCCACCAAGGCGTCGACGGCGAACTTGTTGGGGCCGAGGGAGCAACCCTCGCCTTCTACTTCGATGAATTCTTGCAGGGTGGCCGCGGGCAGGCGATCGCCGATCTTCAGCATGAGATTTCCTTTCGTGGATGAGGGTGAATGAGAGATCGACCTTGCTTTCGTCACAGAGACTTTCGTCCCCAGACGATCAGCAGGGCCGGAAATGAAAAATGACCGGGCGCCAGTATTCCAGCGTTCCGGTCATTGCTGTCATGCGGAGCCCGAAGACCCCGCGAAAGACATGTCTTGCGGCGATTAAACCACTTGCGCCTTCTCCACCAGGCGGGTCACGACCCAGCTCTTGGTCTTGGACAGCGGACGGCTTTCAGCGATTTCGACCACATCACCCATCTTGTACTCGCCCTTTTCGTCGTGGGCGTGGTACTTGCGGGAACGGGCCACGATCTTGCCGTAGAGCTCGTGCTTGGCGCGACGCTCAACCAGGACCGTGATGGTCTTGGCGCGCTTGTCGCTGACCACGCGACCCACCAGGGTGCGCGTGTTCTTTTCTTGAGCTTGCGTCATTTCGCGGCTCCCTTCTTCTTCTCGTTCAAGATGGTCTTGACACGAGCGATGTCGCGGCGCGTGTTGCCCAACACCGTGTGGTTGGTCAACTGTTGAGTCGCCTTTTGCATGCGAAGGCCGAAATGGGCCTTCAGCAGGTCGGTCACTTCCTTTTCCAAGGCAGCGACATCCTTGCCACGCAGTTCAGATGCTTTCATGGTGTTCTCCGCTTCAGGTGCCGACCTGGCGGGTCACGAAGGTGCAGCTCAGCGGCAGCTTTGCAGCAGCCAGAGTGAACGCTTCGCGAGCCAGGGCTTCCGGCACACCGTTGATCTCGTAGAGCACCTTGCCAGGCTGAATTTCAGCGACGTAGTACTCCGGGTTGCCCTTACCGTTACCCATACGGACTTCGGCGGGCTTCTGGGAGATCGGCTTGTCGGGGAAGATGCGGATGAAGATACGACCACCGCGCTTGATGTGGCGCGAGATTGCACGACGTGCAGCTTCGATTTGACGAGCCGTCAGGCGGCCGCGTTCGGTAGCCTTCAGGCCGAAGTCACCGAAAGAAACGGCAGCACCGCGGGTAGCAACACCAGTGTTACGACCCTTTTGCTCCTTGCGGTATTTGCGACGAGCTGGTTGCAGCATGTTTATTCTCCTTTGGCCTCACCGCCAGCGGGTGCGGCCTTGCGGACGACACGCTTGGCAGCGGGCTGGGCTGCGTCACCGGTGGAAGCCGGCTTGTCGCCACCTTCACCACGTGGACCACGGTCACCACCCGGGCGGCCACGGCCAGCCGGGGCGCCCGGACGGGCGTTGCGACGCGGACGACGATCGTCTTCACCAGCTTCGCTCTTGATCACCGGCGCTTCGCCGTTGGCCAGGCGGTCGCCACGATAGACCCACACCTTCACGCCGATGATGCCGTACGTCGTGCTGGCTTCAGAGAAGCCGTAGTCGATGTCAGCCTTCAGGGTGTGAAGAGGCACGCGGCCTTCACGGTACCACTCGCAGCGAGCGATTTCGATGCCGTTCAGACGGCCCGACGACATGATCTTGATGCCTTGAGCACCCAGACGCATCGCGTTCTGCATCGCACGCTTCATGGCGCGGCGGAACATGATGCGCTTTTCCAGCTGCTGGGTGATCGAGTCGGCGATCAGTTGAGCATCGATTTCAGGCTTGCGCACTTCTTCGATGTTCACAGCCACCGGCACGCCCAGGCGCTTGGTCAGCTCGGCCTTCAGGCTTTCGATGTCCTCGCCCTTCTTGCCGATCACCACACCCGGACGTGCCGAGAAAATGGTGATGCGGGCGTTCTTCGCGGGGCGCTCAATCAGAACGCGCGACACAGCGGCGTTCTTCAGGCGTGCCTTCAGGAAGTCGCGGACCTGCAGATCTTCGGCCAGCATGGACGCGAAGTTCTGGTTGTTCGCGTACCAACGCGAAGCCCAGTTACGCGTGACAGGCAGGCGAAAACCGGTCGGATGAATTTTCTGTCCCATAGTCTTCCTTCAGCCTTCAGTTGCCGACCGACACGAAGATGTGGCAGGTGGGCTTGCTGATGCGGTTGCCACGGCCTTTGGCGCGGGCAGAGAAACGCTTCAGAGTTGCACCTTGCTCCACATAGATCGTGGTGACCTTGAGCTCATCAATGTCAGCGCCGTCGTTGTGCTCGGCGTTGGCGATGGCGCTTTCCAGCGCCTTCTTGATGATCAGGGCCGCCTTCTTCTGGGTGAATTCCAGGATGTTGAGCGCCTGGTCCACCTTCTTGCCGCGGATCAGGTCCGCCACCAGGCGGCCCTTGTCACACGAGAGGCGAACGCCGCGAACGATTGCTTTGGTTTCCATCGTTGGCATCCTTACTTCTTCCCGGCCTTCTTGTCGGCCGGGTGGCCCTTGAAGGTACGGGTCAGTGCGAATTCACCCAGCTTGTGGCCGACCATCTGGTCCGACACATAAACAGGCACGTGTTGCTTGCCGTTGTGGACGGCGATCGTCAGACCGATGAACTCGGGCAGGATCGTCGAACGACGCGACCAGGTCTTGATAGGCTTCTTGTCCTTGGCAGCAACCGCCTTCTCGACCTTGGCCAAGAGGTGGTGGTCAATGAACGGGCCCTTCTTCAGTGAACGAGTCATGGCCTACCCTTTACTTCTTGCGACGCGAAACGATGAACGTCTGCGTGCGCTTGTTGTTACGAGTGCGGAAGCCCTTCGTGAGGGTGTTCCACGGCGACACAGGCGCCTGGCCTTCACCGGTACGACCTTCACCACCACCGTGCGGGTGATCCACCGGGTTCATGGCGGTACCACGAACGGTCGGACGGATGCCCTTCCAACGGATCGCGCCGGCCTTGCCGTACTGGCGCAGCTGGTGCTCTTCGTTCGACACTTCGCCAATCGTGGCGCGGCAGTCGATGTGGATGCGACGGACTTCACCCGAGCGCAGACGCAGCTGGGCGTACACGCCTTCGCGGGCCATCAGCACCACGGACACGCCAGCCGAGCGAGCGATTTGCGCGCCCTTGCCAGGCAGCATTTCGACGCAATGGATGGTGGAACCCACGGGGATGTTGCGGATGGGCAGGGTGTTACCAGCCTTGATCGGGGCTTCCGCGCCGCTCACGATGGTCGAACCCACTTCCAGGCCACGGGGAGCGATGATGTAGCGACGCTCGCCGTCGGCATAGCACACCAGAGCGATGTGAGCCGTACGGTTCGGGTCGTATTCAATGCGCTCAACCTTGGCAGGAATGCCGTCCTTGTTGCGCTTGAAGTCGACCACACGGTAGTGGTGCTTGTGACCACCGCCCTTGTGGCGAATCGTGATGTGACCGTTGTTGTTACGGCCAGCATTTTGCTTTTGCGGTTCCAGCAGCGAAGCTTCCGGAGCGCCCTTGTGCAGGTGCGAGTGCACCACCTTCACGACGGCACGGCGGCCAGGTGAAGTCGGCTTGACTTTAACGACGGCCATTACGCAGCCTCCCCGGAGAAGTTGAGCTCTTGGCCCGCCTTCAGCGACACATACGCCTTCTTGACGTGGTCGCGGCGACCGATGGAACGGCCGAAGCGCTTGACCTTGCCCTTGACGTTGACGACGTTCACAGCCTCAACCTCGACCTTGAACATCAGCTCAACAGCGGCCTTGATTTCGGGCTTGGTGGCGTCGCGCAGCACCTTGAACAACACTTGGTTGTGCTTTTCAGCAACCGCCGTGGCCTTTTCGGACACGATGGGAGCCAGCAGCACCGAGGCCAGACGGCCTTCAGAATACTT
>JAIXSD010000691.1 GCA_027484885.1 Rubrivivax sp. | reverse complement strand
TGCGAACTCAGTCCTCGCTGCTGAAGACGAGTTTGACTTCGTGGGTTTGTTTTTCGCCGTTGCCTTCGAAGCGCCATTCCATCAGGGCCTCGGTCACGGCGCGGTCGAAGATACGCGGCGGTTCGGATTCGAGGATCTGCACATCGATGACCTTGCCGTCCGGGCCGATGTTCATCTTGGCCTTGACCGAGCCGGTCTTGATGTTCTTCTTGGTTGCAGCCGCCGGGAACTCGGGCGGCACCTTCTTCAAGACCTTGGGGGAGGCCGTGGCGCTGGTGGCGATCAGGAGGGCGCCGAGCAGGCCAGCCGATGCGCGCAGCATCTGGGTGAGCAGCGTGGGTCGATTCGAAGGGGTCATGTTGTTCCTCTGCTGTGGTCTTGGTTGGAGTGGCAAAACGTCTCGCTTTGCGCTCAGCGATGGGTGCGGAAGAAGCCGACGGCTTCCAGCAGGCGCGACGAGCTGCTGGTCAAGGCCTCGGTTGAATGGCTGAGCTCGCTCACCAGGCTGGCGTTCTGCTGGGTGCTGCGGTCGAGCTCGTTCATGGCGTTGTTGACGATGCCGACACCGGCGGCTTGTTCCTGGGCCGAGTGCGAGATTTCCTCGATCAGCTGACCCATGTCGTTGACTTCGTTGACCACGCTGCTGATGGTCACGCCGGCGTTGTTGACCAGGTCGGTGCCGGTTTCCACCTTGACCGTCGATTCCTGGATCAGCACTTTGATTTCCTTGGCGGCCGAGGCCGCACGTGAGGCCAGGGCCCGCACTTCGGATGCCACGACCGCGAAGCCGCGGCCATGTTCGCCGGCGCGCGCCGCTTCCACGGCGGCGTTCAAGGCCAGGATGTTGGTTTGGAAGGCGATGCCGTCGATCACGCCAATGATGTCGCCGATCTTGCGCGAGCTGGCGCTGATCTCTTCCATCGTGGCCACCACCTGGGCCACGGCCTTGCCGCCGGCGCTGGCCGAGTTGCGGGCCTTGCTGGCGATGCCGGCGGCCTTGCGGGTCAGCTCGCTGGCGCCGCTGAGGTTGGCGGCGATCTGCTCCACCGACGCGGCGGTGGTCTGCAGGCTGGAGGCCGAGCGCGCGGTGCGGTCGGACAGATCGTTGTTGCCGCTGGCGATCTGGCTGGAACTTTGGGCCACGTCGGCGGCGGCCGCGCTGACGCTGCTGACCACGCCGGACAGCGCTTCCTGCATGCCCTGCATCACCTCCAGCATCTGGCCCAATTCATCGCTGCCGGCCACGCCGATGGTGTGGGTCAGGTCGCCGTTGCGGATGGCATCGGCCGCAGCTTGCGCTTGCTTGACCGGGCTGACGATGGAGCGTGCAATGGCCAGGCCACCGGCGCCGCCAATCACCACCGCGGCAATCACCAGGACGACGGTCACCAGCACGGAGTTGCGGGCCAGCTCACCCCCGGCGACGGCCAGGTCGTGAGCGCTCTCGAACTGCAGATCGACCAGGCCCTTGAGGCCGTCTTGATAGGCCTGCTGGGCCGGACGCACATCGGTGATCAGGCTCTCTCGGGCCTCATCGGGGCTGCCGTCTTGTTGCACCTTGCGGAACTTGTTGACCGAGGCAAAAAACTTGGCCTGGGCTTCCTTGACCTTGTCGACCAGGGCGGTCTCTTCGCTGCTGACCAGGGCGCTCTGCAGGCTGCTCAGCTGCTTTTCACTCTCTTGCACGGCGCCGTCGATGGCCGCCTTTTGCTTCTTGATCTGGCGCGCTTCGTCCAGCAGCAGCAGATCGCGTGCAGCACGTGCGATCACATTGACATTGCCTTCCAGCGAGTTCGCTGCGGCGATCTTGACCAGGCTTTGGTTGGCCGTGGTGTCCAGATCTTTGGCCAGCCGGTTGGCGCTGTAGGCGCCGTAACTACCGATGATGATCAGCAAAATGATCAAGACGGCATAGCTCAAACCCAAGCGCTGGCTGATACGCAGTTTTGAGAGAAGACTCATGGCGGGCGCTTTCTTCCTAATGACAACAAACATCCACGGCTGACGCTGCCACCCTGTTTTTTTGTGTGAGCAGCCTACCCGTGGATCTTCGGCAGGCTGCTGGAAGACTGAAGGATCATCGCAAAGCCCGTCTCGTGGTCACGTTAAAAAAGCCCCAGACTTGCCGCATTTCCGCGCCCCTGGCGCAGCAATTCTGGGTTTTCGTGACTCATGTCGATGATGGTCGTGGGTTCTCGGGCGCAGGCGCCGGCGTCCAGGATGGCCTGAAGTTGCTTGTCCAGGCGATCGGAGATCTCTTGCGCGTCATTCAGAGGTTCGCTGTCGCCGGGCGCGATCAAGGTGGTGGCCAGCAGGGGCTGGCCAAAGATGGCCAGCAGGTCCTGGGTCACGCGGTGATCGGGCACGCGCAGGCCGATGGTGCGGCGCGAGGGGTGGGAGAGGCGGCGCGGCACTTCCTTGGTCGCCTCCAGGATGAAGGTGAAGGGCCCCGGCGTCGCCATCTTGAGCAGGCGGTACTGGCGGTTGTCCACGCGCGCATAACTGGCCAGCTC
>JAIXSD010000269.1 GCA_027484885.1 Rubrivivax sp. | reverse complement strand
GGCCGAATCCAGCTCTTTGTCACCAAGGACGGTGTCGGCGAGGAAAGCTACGACGCCTTCAAGCACATGGACCTGGGCGACATCGTCGGCGCCGAAGGCCAGCTGTTCAAGACCAAGACCGGCGAGCTGTCGGTGCGCGTCACCACCCTGCGCCTCTTGACCAAGAGCCTGCGCCCCTTGCCGGACAAATTCCACGGCATGGCCGACCAGGAGCAGAAGTACCGCCAGCGCTATGTCGACCTGATCACCGACGAACATGCCCGCGCCCGCTTCATCGCCCGCTCCAAGGCTGTGTCCTCGATCCGCAGCTTCATGGTCGAGCACAGCTTCCTAGAAGTGGAAACGCCCATGCTGCACCCGATCCCGGGTGGCGCGAACGCCAAGCCCTTCATCACCCACCACAACGCGCTGGATCAAGAGATGTTCCTGCGCATCGCGCCCGAGCTCTACCTCAAGCGCCTGATCGTGGGCGGCTTTGAGCGCGTGTTCGAGATCAACCGCAACTTCCGCAACGAAGGCATCTCGGTCCGGCACAACCCCGAGTTCACGATGATGGAGTTCTATGCGGCCTACTGGACGCACCATGATCTGATGGACTTCACCGAGGAAGTGCTGCGCCACGCCGCGCGCGCCGCCACCGGCAATGCCCGTGTCAGCTATGCCGGCAAGGAAGTCCACCTGGACGAACCCTTCGCCCGCCTCTCGGTGCGCCAATCCCTGGTCGTGCATGCCGGCCTGAGCGAAGCCGAGGCCGACGACGCCGAGCTGCTGCGCGCCAAGCTCAAGGATCTGGGCGAAGAAGCACCCAAGCACTGGACCCTGCCCGAGCTGCAATTCGGCATGTTCGAAGCCGTGGTGGAAGAAAAGCTCTGGCAGCCGACCTTCATCATCGACTACCCCGTCGAGGTCTCGCCCCTGGCCCGCGCCTCGGACAGCAACCCCAAGATCACCGAGCGCTTCGAGCTCTTCATCACGGGCCGCGAATACGCCAACGGCTTCTCCGAGCTGAATGACGCCGAAGATCAGGCCGCCCGCTTCCACGCCCAGGTGGCCAACAAGGACGCCGGCGATGAAGAAGCGATGTTCTTCGACGCCGACTTCATCCGCGCCCTGGAATACGGCATGCCCCCGACCGGCGGCTGCGGCATCGGCATCGACCGCCTGATGATGCTGATCACCGATTCGCCCAGCATCCGCGACATCATCTTGTTCCCGGCGCTGCGCCGCGAAGCCTGATCGCGCAAGCGACGGGCATCAAAAGAAAGGGAGGCCGCGGCCTCCCTTTTTTTATTTCAGCGCCAGTGTTCAGCGCTTGCCGTGCTTGAAGACAGGCGCACGCTTGTTGAGGAAGGCATCCATGCCTTCACGCTGATCGTCGGTGCCGAAGACGGCATGGAAGACACGGCGCTCGGAGGTGACGCCCTCCTTCAAGCCGCTCTCGAAGCTGCGGTTGACCAGCTCCTTGATCAGCTGCAAGGCCGGGGCGCTGAAGCCGTTGATAGTCTCGGCCGCGGCCAGGGTTTCTTCCAGCAGCTTGTCCGCCGGCACCACGCGCGAGACCAGGCCGCTGCGTTCGGCTTCGGCCGCATCCATCATGCGCGCGGTCAGCAGCAGGTCCATGGCCTTGGCCTTGCCGACGGCGCGCGGCAGGCGCTGGGTGCCGCCGGCGCCGGGCGTCACGCCCAGCTTGACTTCGGGCTGGCCGAACTTGGCGGTGTCGGCGGCGATGATGAAATCGCACATCATGGCCAGCTCGCAGCCGCCGCCCAGGGCGAAGCCGGCCACGGCCGCGATCACCGGCTTTTTGACACGCAGGATGTGCTCCCAGTTGCGCGTGATCATGTCGGTGCGCACGGCGCTCTGGAAGTCGTGCTGGGCCAGGGTCGGGATATCGGCCCCGGCGGCAAAGGCACGCTCGGAGCCGGTCAGCACGATGCAGCCGATGCTGTCGTCGGCATCAAAAGCCAGCAAGGCCTCACCCAGCTCGTCGAACAGCGGATCACTCAGCGCGTTCAAGGCCTTGGGGCGGTTGAGGGTGATCAGGGCGGTCTTGCGCGGGCCCTCGCCGTGCACGGCGGTGATGATGCATTCGTAGTTGCTCATGGTGAGTCTCACTCCTTGGCTCAGGGAAGGTTGGGGTTCTTGGCTTCGATCTTGGGTTTCACTATAGGCGCTGGAGCCGGCGCGCCTTCGGCCGCCTGGGTCGGTGGCGCCTTGAGCATCAGATCGATGTAGGTCTGCTCGTCCTGGCGGATGCGCAGGCGCACAGGCAGGTACTGCAAGGTGGGCGCCAGCCAGACTTCAGCGGTCAGGTCGCCGCCACCGGCCACCACCGAGGGCTTGAGGTGCCAGGTGTCCAGCTCGCCCATGGGCGTGGCCAGGGTCTCACGGCCCAGCACCTCGTAGCGCCAGCGGTACTGCCGGCGCGGCAGGGCCAGCGGCAGCTCCAGCACCAGGCCTTCGCGCAGGGTCTGGCGGCCGGTCAGGAAAAGCCAGGTCAGCTGCACAAACTGGCTGGCGGCATCCTGCATGCCGGGAGCGGACTCCTCGACCCGGCCGTTGGCCAGGGTCAGTTGCTCGCCCTGGAACAGCACACTGACACGGCGCCGATTGAACAGCATGCGCGTGTCCTCGTCATAGCGCTGCGGCGCGATGCCCTGGGGCGTCAGCTGGCCGTCGCTGCTCATGCGACGCGAAATCAGCGGCGCGAAGCTCGGGCCGACCGACACATCCAGATGCACTTGGTAGCGGCTGCCTTCGCGGATCCACTCCACCTGGGCGTCGCCGGTGACGGCACCCCGGTAGTTGCCGGTCAAGTCATAGCGCAGCCGGGTCGAGGGCGGCCATTCAGG
>JAIXSD010000092.1 GCA_027484885.1 Rubrivivax sp. | reverse complement strand
TCGAGGACGCGAAGTCCGAGAAGAACACCAAGCCGAACGCCAAGCCGGACGGCAAGCTGAGGCCGAAGCTGCACGGCAAAGTCCACGGCCCGCTTCTGCAGCGCCTGCGCATCCGCGGCCCCGTCGTGGAGCTGAGCTTCATCCAGACCGCGGGCGGCTTGAGCTGCCCCGACGCCGAGATCCGCGGCTTCACCGTGGCTGGCGCCGATGGTGTGTTTCATCCGGCCCGTGCCCAGCTGATCGGCAAACATCGTGTGCGCGTGAGCAGCCCCGCCGTGCCGCAGCCGCAAGCCTTGCGCTACGGCTGGCTCGACAACCCGCAGCAGATCAATCTGTTCAACCGCGCCGGCCAGCCCGCCTTGGCTTTCCGCAGCGACCGCTGGCCGCGCCTGACCGAGAAGCAAGGCTATGGTTTCTGAATCGTCAGGGATGCTTGCAAAGGCCGCCCGCCAGGCGCTGCTGCTTGGTGCTTTGAGCTTGAGCAGCGGCCTGCTCGCCGCCGCACCCTTATCCGCATCCGCAGCCGCATCCGCATCCGCAGCCGCAGCCGAAGCCGCAGCCGCAGCCGCAGCCGCAGCCGCAGCCGCAGCCGCAGCCGCAGCCGCAGCCGCAGCCCCGCCCATCCCCCTGGCCGCCTTGCTGCCGCAGCCGCAGCGGCTGCAAGCCCTGGAGGAGCAGGCGCCGTTTGAGCTCAATCGGCAGGTGCAGGTCTGGGCCGACCCGGCCATGCAGGTGGCGGCGCAGGCCTTGGCGCGCGAGCTGGGCTTGCGCCCGGCGCGTGCTGGTGAGGCGCCGGCGGGCGGCGCCGCGGCCCGGCAGATTCGCCTGGTGCTGGCAAAGGATCTGCCCGCCGTGCCCGGCGCCTACCGTCTGCGCATCGCGGCTGAGGCCATCCTCATCGAAGCGGCCGAGGCCAGCGGCGCTTTCTACGCCGGCCAGAGCTTGCGCCAGCTGCTGCCGCAGGGCGTCCGCCTCCAGGGTGAGGCCCGCTATCGCCTGCCGGCAGCCGAGATCGAGGACGCGCCGCGCTTCGCCTGGCGCGGCTTGATGCTCGATGTGGCCCGGCATTTTCACGATGCCGGCCGCGTCAAGCGGGTCATCGACCAGATGGCGGCCTACAAGCTCAACCGCCTGCATCTGCATCTCAGCGATGACCAGGGCTGGCGGGTGCAGCTGCGTAGCCTGCCGCGGCTGAGCCAGGTCGGCGGGCGTGGCAGCCATTCGCAGCCCAACAAAGGCCCGGCCCAGTTCTTCAGCGAGGCCGATGTGCGGGAGATCGTGCGTTATGCCGCCGAGCGCTACATCGAAGTCATCCCCGAGATCGACATGCCGGGCCACAGCGGTGCTGCGGCGCGCGCCTACCCCGAGTTCTTTGACGGCCGGGTCACTTTCAACCCCGCCAAGCCCGAGATCTATCGCTTCATCGACACCCTGCTGGGCGATCTGCTGCGCCTGTTCCCGGGCCGCTACTTGCATTTCGGTGGCGATGAGGTCTGGGTGGACAACACCCGCTGGAAGGACATGCCCGAGGTCATGGCCCTGGCGCGCGCGCTCACGCCGGCCGATCAAGCGCCGCAGCTCAAGGCGGTGGAGGCTGAGTTTGCGCGCCGTGTGGTCCAGCTGATCCAGAAGCATGGCCGCATTCCCATCGGCTGGGACGAGGTGATCGCCGCCGGGCTCGATGACCCTGCGCTGGTCGTGCAGTGGTGGCGCATGGACAAGCCCGAGGCCGCGCGTCAGGCGCTGCGGCAGGGGCAGTCGCTGATCTTGTCGCCGTCCGACCGCATGTACCTGGACTATGCCGCCGGCCTGGGTGAGCCCGGTGCGCCCTGGGAGGGCAACACCGGCGGCCCGGTTTCGGTCGAGAAGATCGTGGCCTGGGAGCCCATGCCTGAGGGTTTGAGCGAGGCGGAGGGCCAGCGGGTGCTGGGCATTGAGGCGCCGCTTTGGACCGAGAACGTGCGCAGCGAAAGCTATCTGCAGTTCATGCTCTACCCGCGCCTGGCGGCGGTGGCCGAAGTGGCTTGGCGCCAGAGCGCCAATTCCAGCCCGGCTGTGTTTGTGAAGCGCCTGGCGCCCCACATCCAGCGCTGGAAAGCCCAGGGCCTGAATGTGCGGGGCAGCCTGGAAGACGCGCACCGCTACCGCTTGCATTGACGCCCACCGTGGCCGGGCCTTCGCCGCCAGTCTTCGGCCCAGATGGTTGCGCAACTTCAACGAGGGTGATTGGATCAACGGCAAGCTCGAGCACGCGCCACCGATCGCTGCCAGCCCTTGCCGCCCTCAGTTGCCCCGGTAGGTGGAGAAGCCGTAGGGGCTGAGCAGCAGCGGCACGTGGTAGTGCTGCTGGGCGCTCTCGACCCGGATCACCACAGGGATCTCGGGGAAGAAGTTCGCCTGCTGCTGCCGGGCGTAAAACTCACCGGTGCGAAAGACCACGCGGTACTCGCCGGCGCTCCACTTCGGCAGCTCGGCCGTGGGTACCAGGGCACGCACCCGCCCTTGTTCGTCGGTGGTGCCGCTGCCCAGCTGCTGCCAGTGGGTGGCGTCGATGCGGCGCTCCAGGTCCACACGGATGCCAGGGCTGGGCTGGCCGGTTTGCAGGTTCAGCACATGGACGCTGAGTGGGTTGTGATCAGCCGCCCGGGCGGCCTGCGCGGGCAGACCGAGTGCGGCCAGGCTGGCGAGCCAGACACTGGCGCTGATGACGAAGCGCGAGCGCTGCGAGTGGTGAGAGGGGGTGTGGCTCATGAGAGGCTCCGGTTGAGTTCAGCAATCAGCTGGAGGTTGTGAAGCGGGTGGCTGCGGCCTGGGCACAGCGGTCGTCGTTCTCCGGCCCGCCACCGCCGGCCACGCCAATGGCACCCAGCACCGCGTCTCCGCGCTTCAGCGGTGCGCCGCCGCCGAGCAGCAGTAGCTCAGGCAGGTATTGCAGGGCTGCGGTGTCGGGCTGGCTGCGTGCCTGGCGGCCCAGCGCCAGCGTGGGCTGGCGGGTGGAGAGGGCGGTGTAGGCCTTGCGCCGCGCGGCCTCCAGGTTGTGGGGGCCGACCGTTGGGCTGCGCGACATCAACAGGGTCTGGCCGCTGAAATCGACGATAGCCACGGCGATGTCCCGGCCGAAGACCTGGCAGGCCTGGCGCGCTGCGCTGGCCAGTTGCTCGCTGTGTGCCAAGGTTAGCGCTGCAGGATCGGCCCGCACGGCGCCGGTCAGGAGGGTGCTCAAGATCAGCCAGGGGAGGGGGTGACGGGTGTTTGAGAAGGGCATGCCCGCACTGTAGAAAGCCGGCGCTGCCAGGACGCTGACCGTTCGATGACATTCTTGCCATCGAAGGCTGGCGGGCTTTCAGGCATGCTGGCGGTCTGTTGGACACGGAGGTCGGCGTGCGCATCCTGGTGGTGGACGATGAAACACGGGCGGGGGACTACCTGAAGCAAGGCCTGGGCGAGGCCGGCTTTGTGGTGGATGTGGCCAGAGACGGCCACACCGGCCTGCATCTGGCGCTGGAGAATGCCTACGACCTGGTGGTGCTGGATGTCATGCTGCCCGGCCTGGATGGCTGGACGGTGCTGCAGCGCCTGCGCCAGACCGCCGTGGGGCGGCATGTGCCGGTGCTGTTCCTGAGCGCGCGCGATGCCTTGGCCGACCGTGTGCAGGGCCTGGAGCTGGGTGCCGACGATTACCTGGTCAAACCCTTTGCTTTTGCAGAGTTGCTGGCCCGCATACGCACCTTGTTGCGCCGCGGTCCGCAGCGCGAGGAGGATGTCTTGACCGTGGCCGATCTGCGCCTGAACGCCCCGGCGCGCACCGTCACCCGGGCTGGGCAACGCCTGAGCCTCAGCGCCCGCGAGTTCAATTTGCTGCAGCTGCTGATGCGCCGCCAGGGCGAGGTGCTGTCTCGCAGCGAAATTGCCTCCCATGTCTGGGACATGAACTTTGACAGCGACACCAATGTGGTCGATGTCGCCATCCGCCGTTTGCGCCTGCGCATCAACGACCCAGTGCCCGGCCGCTTGATCCATGCCGTGCGCGGCATGGGTTATGTTTGCGAGCTGCGCGAAT
This sequence comes from Rubrivivax sp., assembly GCA_027484885.1. Lineage (GTDB taxonomy): Bacteria > Pseudomonadota > Gammaproteobacteria > Burkholderiales > Burkholderiaceae_C > Paucibacter_A. The sequence continues at coordinate 8,405 of JAIXSD010000092.1, read as the reverse complement.
GAGGCCGCCGCGGTCTTTGGGCTGGCGCCTGGGCTGGTCGGGTGCGCTGGTGGCCGCGGTGGCCAGTGCGCTGCTGGGTGCGTATCTTTACCGCTCCTTCGAGCAACAGCTGCTGCACCGCGACGATGTGCAGTTGCTGGGCAAGCTGCGCCAGCTGCGGCAGCTGCTGGCTCACAGCGGCACGCCCGAGCTGCTGCGCGAGCAGGCCGATTACTTGCGCGACACCATGAGCGGGGAGAGCAATGCGCTGATCGAAATTCATGCCGCGCCGGCGCAGGGTGCGGCGCTGCTGCTGCGCATCAACCCGCCGGGCCTGCCATTGCCGCAAGCCCGGCCAGTGCCGCTGAACCAGCAGGCTGGGCTGCAAGACATCCGCCATGCGCTTCGCGAAGACGGGGTTCCGGTGGCCTTGCTCAACGCCTGGGCGCAGCTGGGCCCGGATCCGGTGGAGATCCGCTTGGCCCGCCTCTACCCGGAGCGCAGCGAGCTGCTGGCCGACTACCGGCTGCGCATCGCCGCCACCAGCCTGGCGGCCGGAGGCTTGTCCGCAGCCTTGGTGCTGTGGCTGATCTGGCGGGGCCTGGCGCCGCTGCGCCGCCTGCGTGCCCAGACCGCTGCCATCGGCCCGCACAGCCTCGACCTGCGTTTGCATGCGGTGGACATGCCCGAGGAACTGCGCCCCCTGGTGGAGGCCATCAACACCATGTTGAGTCGGCTGGAACAAGGCTATGCCCAGCTCAACCAGTTCGCGGCCGACCTGGCCCATGAGCTGCGTTCACCCCTGGCCGTGCTGACGGGCCAGAGCCAGGTCATGCTCAGCCGGCCGCGCCCGCCCGCCGAGTACGCCGCATTGCTGGAGGGGCAGCTGCAGGAGCTGGAGCGCCTGAATCGCATGGTCGACAGCCTGCTGTTTCTGGCGCGCAGCGAGCATGAGGCGACGGCTGCTGCCATCGAGCGCCAGCCGCTGTCTGCCGCCGACGAGCTGGCCCGGCAGGCCGACTATTTCGTCGACCTGGCCGAGGAGCGCGGCTTGCAGCTGCACTGCCAAGGCGATGCGCCCCTGTGGGCCGAACCGGCCATGCTGCGCCGGGCCTTGGCCAATCTGATCGCCAACGCTGTTCAGCATGCCAGCGCCGGCACGGTGATCGAGCTGTCGGCGCGCACGGAGACGGCCCAGGCTTGTGAAGCTGAAACCGCAAGCCTGCAAATCCGTGCCGCAGGTTTTGCGGTGCTCGAAGTCAGCAACCAAGGCCAGCCGGTGCCCGCCGAGCTGCTGCCGCGCTTGTTCGATCGCTTCTTTCGAGCAGACCCCTCCCGCACTGCCGATTCGGGCGGCAGTGGGCTGGGCCTTGCCATCGTCCGCCGCATCCTGACCCTGCATGGCGGCAGCGCGCAGGTGCATGCCGGCCCGGCCGGTCGCATCCGCTTTGTGCTGCGCTTTCCTTTGCAGGACAGGCTCTAGCGCACAGCCTCTCGGCCGAGCGCCCGACTGGGTGAATCGGCCCTCGCAAGCCTGAGCGCGGGGCTGCACGGCCAGTGTTCGGCCCACGTCTGCAGCAGCACAGAAGTGCCTGCGGATGCAGTTCTATGGTCGCTCATGCACTTGCGCGAGCGCTTTTTGCTCTGGCGCGGTGTTTGAAAGAGCGCGGGCGCTGTGATGTGTGCTGTGACGGGAGCCTTGGGGTGAAAGTGAGCCTCGGCGAGCATCTTGCTGGCCGGCATCGTCCGTGAAGTCCAAGGTGGGTGACCTCCCGCCAGCTCGGGTCTGTGGGCCAGGTCGCGGACAAACGGGGCCGTTGATGGGAACATGGGCCCATGCCAGCCCATCACATTCAGACCCGGTTTCACTCGCGCAAGGCCTTCGTCGCAGCCCTGCTGTCATCACTTGCTTTGACTGTCTTGCCCATGCCCAGCCACGCCATCGAAGAGCCCGAGTACCAGCTTGTGCAAGACCTCGGTGGGATCGAGCTGCGGCGGTACGCGGCCTATGCAGTGGCCGAGGTGGTGGTGCCCGGCCCGGCCGGCGAAGCGGGCAACCAGGCCTTTCCCATACTGGCCGGCTATATCTTCGGCAAGAACAAGGGCGAGCGGAAGTTCGCGATGACCGCCCCCGTGGCGCAGGCCGCTGTGCCGGTGAAGCTGGACATGAGCACGCCGGTGACCCAGGTCGCCGCGGCCAGTGGCTTCCTGGTGCAGTTCGTCTTGCCCAAAGGGGTCACGGCGGATACGGCGCCGGAGCCGCTGGACGCCCGTGTTCAACTCCGGCAGGTGCCGCCAGCACGGTTCGCGGTGATCCGGTACTCGGGGTTCTGGTCAGAGTCGAACTACCAGGCGCATCTGGCCCAGCTGCAAGCCGCCATGCGGTCGGCAAACCTCGCTTGGGAAGGCGAGCCGGTGTACTCCCGCTACGACGCGCCCTTCGTACCGTGGTTCATGCGGCGCAACGAGATCTGGCTGCGCTTGGTGCAAGCGCCCTGATTCCTTGCTTCACTGGCCCCGCATCGAGCTCCGGCGATTCTGCCCGGTGTGTCACGCCAAAAATGGCGCGCTGAGAGAGGCAGTCAGTGAAGCCGTGGCAGGCGCTGTGCTGCCTGCCTGCCACGTGGGAAATATTGCCCGCCGCGTGCGGCGATGCAGGCCCGCACAATTTCAGGGTGCCGCGTCTCATCCTCATCGTCTTGGGTCTCTCAGTTCTCAGTTGGGCCATGGCCCCGCGCGTGGGCATGGCTTTGCTCTTGCTGTGCGGTGTTCTGGTTTCGGTGCACGTGCTGCGGCTCGCGCACCGGGAACCGAGCGACTCCACAACGGCCGGCGACGAGCGAGCGGATGAGGAAAGCCCACCGAAGCCTTGAGTTCGCCGGAGCTGGCGGGCGGTCCTCCGACCTTGTTTGGCATTCAAGATCCCACGAGGTGGCCCGCCAGGCCGGCACGGCGTCTTTCCTCGGGGGGCTCAGTGGGCGCCGACGCCCCCAGTTCTTTGTCGCCGCTCACCGGCGCTGCTTGCCGAAGACCTGGGGCGCAGGGCAGGGCGCGACGCTCGCTGTGCGCAGGGACTGAAATCTCGCGGTCTCCCATGTTTGGGGGCGGACCGTGCTTTGGGCTGGCGGCGAGCACTGCGTCCCTTTTAAAAACCAAAAATAATAAAAAATAAAGTCTTTGTTCTTGGGTGGTATAAAGCGCTGCGGGAAATTCGCCCGAAAGCCTGTTTCGGGCCCAGGCGAACCCGTTGGGGTCGCGTGGAGCGACCCGGATACGCTCGATTGAACGGCCCTGGCGCGGCCTCTCAGCGAGCGACACGATGCTCATGCAGCCTTCTCAAGGCTTGCAGTTTTTTGATTGCACAAGATTACAAATCACGTCATACCCATGGGCCAGTTCGTCGTTTCGCCCACGACACACCCCACCGATTGCGGCCGTTTCAGAGCCTCTTTCTCGGTTCAACGCTCTCAGTGCAACGGCAGCCCCGGCCGTGTGTTCCGATTGAGCAAGACCTTTGCCTCGCGCGAAGGCACCCGCCTCATGGCGGTCACCCAGGGATGGCTGCAAGCCAGCATGTCACACCCCCCTGAGTGCTGAGATTCGTCCCTCACGGATCCGGTCCAGCTGCCGCAGTTGCAGCGGCCCCCACCTGAATCATCCTGAACCTACATCCTGACCGCGCGTCACGACCCCACCAGAAAGGCTCCCCATGAGCAGCAAAATCTACGTCGGCAACCTGCCCTATTCCGTCACCGATGCCAGCCTGAAGAGCAACTTCTCCGAGTTCGGCAGTGTGTCTTCAGCCCGGGTCATGATGGACCGCGACAGCGGAACCTCCAAAGGCTTCGGCTTTGTGGAAATGGCATCCCCTGAGTTCGCCCAAGCCGCAATCTCGGCCTTGCACGGCATGACCGTCGACGGCCGTTCGATCGTGGTGACCCTCGCGCGTCCTCGCGACGACAGCGCCAAAGCTGGTGGCTACAGTGCGGCTGGCTACAACGCGCCCAAACGCGCGGATGTGGGTTACGGCAACGGTGGCTTCGGCGGCGGCCGCTACTGATCCCTGCTGAGTTTCAAGAAGGAAAAAGGGCCGGCTCATTGGAGCCGGCCCTTTTTTTGCCCGATTGACGGGCCAGCCAGATCAGCAGGTCGATTTCATCCCTGGGGGCAGCCCGCGTGCTTGATGTCGGTCTCGGCTGGATGGCTGAACTGCGGACGTTTCATGTGAATTTGGCGCAGCAGCGTGATGCCGAGCACGGCAGTTCCAGCTGCGACAAGAATCAGCGCCGCATAGACCCCCAGGATGAAGCCAAACGGGGCGGTGTGGTTCCACGAGCGCGCAATGCCGAGAAAGGACGCGTAGAGCCAGGACACCGACGAAAGCGTCGCGAACAGGGTCAGGCCGAGCATTTGGAAGTACGGCAGCTCAAGAAAGGCATGGCCGCGCTGAAGGACAGGAAAAGCGAGGCGGTGCATCAGCCAACCATTGAGGGTCAGCACCAGCACCGTGAACACTTTCATCCACAGCTTTTCGTTCATCAGGTATGCCGGGTTCTGGGTGTAGCCGACATAGACCAGGGCCGCACCACTCAACCAGAGCGCGATCAGCGCGAGCGTCATCGTGGACTTGGTTCTCTCCAGGTCCAGCAGCAGCTGGGCCGATGGCCGTGTGTGCACGGTCCAGAGGAAGCGAAGGTCGTAGTCCAGCATTTTTCCGACCGCCAAGGCCATCGCCAGCAGATGGCAAAAAGTGAGTGCGTTCTTGAGCAACATAAAGTCCTGGGCCAAGGGCCGTTGAGGTGCTTGTTGCTCAGTGAGTGCCGGGATCGATCACCCGGGTTGCGGTTTCAAGTTGTAAAACCGGGCCCGCTTCAGCGTTCTGCCACGCGCCGGGTTCCGGGCAGCGTTGCTTCCAGTGCGAGCGCTGCGTCGGGCATGGTGGCCCCATGGCCCAGGGTCTTTTCGATGGCCTGGCGATCCATGCCTGGTGCGAGGGCCTGGAGCAGGGCGATCAAGCCGCTGATGTGCGCGGCGGCCATCGATGAACCACTGGCAAAGTCGTAGCGGCCCCCGGGCGCCAGTGTCAGCACATCACGCCCAGGGGCTTGCAGTGTGGCCTCGGCTTTGACGGTCGACGCGTCGGCGACGCCCACCGTGATGACGCCTGGCACATTCGCCGGGAAGCCATTGCGCATGCCGGCAGCCGGTTGTGCGGCGACGACGATGCGCTCCTGCTTCAGCAGCTTGGCCAGCAGTTCTGCCAAGAGTGGATCGTTGGGGCCGCCCAAGCTCAGATTGAGGATGCGGGCATCGCTGGCCATGACGGCCGCGAGCGCCTTGGCCAAGGTGAAGGTGTTGCAGCGTGCGAGCGCCGCTGCCGGCGCGGGTTGGTACCAGCAGGCCTTGTACAGGCTGATGCGCGCATCCGGTGCGATGCCGACAATGCCCTGCCGGTTGTTGCCTGCCGCAGCGATGATGCCCAGCACTTCGGTGCCGTGGCGGTCCTGTTCAAAACGGAAGCGATCGGCATCGACCAGGTTTTCGGCGCTGTGGATGCGCCCGCGCAGCTCGGGGTGCTCTGTCTGTGCCCCGGTGTCGATGACCGCGATGTGGGCGCCCTTGCCGGTACTCCAGCGGTGGGCTTGGGCGGTTTTCATGGCCGCAAAGCCGGATTGCAAGGACAGGTAGGGGTCGTTGTACGAGACCTCAGCGCCAGCTGTTGGAGTGGCGTGCATCGAAAAATCTTGCAGCGCTTGCGCCAGCTGCACGCGCGCATCACGGCTGAGTTGGGCCACCAGCTGATCGCGCTCGGCCTCGAGGGGGATCTCGAAGACGACACAGTGCACACCGAGGGCAGGGATGGGCCAGGCTGCAGCTTCTTTCAGGCGGTAGTCCTGGGCAATGGCATGGAGTGTCTGGGCTGCTTGATCGCCTTGGGTGTAGCGGGCTCGTCCGCCATAGCCGGGCAGGCTTGTTCCGGCGCGGTTGGGCACAGGCTTCAGCGGATTGGCGACGGTCACCACGACAAAGCGCTCGCTGTTGGCTTGCATCCGGGCCTCGTCGCTGCTGGCCAGCTCCGATGGAGTTGCGTCCGTCGTGGCGTCGACCCGCGGCGTGCTGCCGCAGCCGCTCAGGAGGCCGCTCAAGGCCAGCGTGAGAAGCCAGGCTTTCAAGGCGCTTCGCCCAGGGCTTCGACCAGACGCAGCTTTCCGGTGCGACGAAGCTGCTCGACGGTGTCGGTGCTGCTGCGCCGCCCATCCGTCAGCTCGAGGACGTAGGCGCCGGCGGTGTTGGGGCCGCTGCCCGCTTGCAATCCGAACTCGTGCAGCAGCTGGTTCCACTCGGCGATGGTGAGTCGCTCGTCGGGTACAACGCGGACCTGAGCGCGCGGCGCGGAACTGCCGTCTTTGGCTTGGCTCAGGGTCTGGAAGCTCGGGCTGTCTTGCTCGAGCCGTGGCGCCAGCAAGACCCCGAGGGCGATGGCTTGCAAGGCGACGCATGCGGCCAGCGCGTAGCTGATGCGCGTGCTGCGCCGGCTCGCAGTTGAGCGTGTGTCGGTCGGCGCGGGTGCAGAGCGCGCAATCTCCTCGGCCTGATCCAGTCGCTTGAGCATGCGTTCCAAGCCGGATTCAAGATCGGGCAGCGGCGCGAGTGGCTGCGAGAGCAGCTCCTTCAACTGGGTCTGGTGCTCAAACTCGGCGCGGCAGGCCGCGCAGTTCAGCAAATGCGCGGCGACGCTGGCCTGCTGGGCCTCGCTGGCCGTGCCGTTGACGATCCATGGCAGCGTCTGCTGAGTCAGCAGATGCGACAAGTCCTGGTCTTGAGGGTCACTTGGAGTGGGCTTCATTTCTGCAGTCTTTCGGCAGGGCTTTGCCGTTCAGCCAGCACGGGCAAAAGGTTGCGCAGCTTGACCCGTGCATGGAACATGCGGGCCTTCACCGTGCTGACAGGGGTTTCCATGATCACGGCGATCTCTTCCAGCGAGTGCCCGCCGACGTAGGCCAGTTCGAGCACCAGTCGCTGTTCGAGCGTGAGCCGATCCATGCCCTTGGCGATCCAGTCCCGCAGCTCCCGGCTGTCGCTGGGGTTGTCGCTCATGGCCTGCTGGTGCTCAGGGAGCTCGCTGTCCAGCTCGGTCAAGCTGAGGTCAATGCCGCCGTCCTGTCGAACGGACTTCAGGCCGCAACGGTAGGCAATGCCCATCAGCCAGGTGGAGACACGAGACTCGCCGCGAAAGCTCTCAGCCTTTTGCCAGACGATCCAGAAGCTGTCGTTGATGATCTCTTCGATCAGCTCGCTGCGGCGGGTCAGGCGCGAGAGGAAACGACCGAGCCTGGGGTGGTAGGCACGGTAAAGCACCGCCAAAGCGGCGCGATCGCCTGCGGCCACCTGGCGCAGCAGTGCGAGGTCGGTCGCGTCGTCACGGGACGGGATGGTCATGAGCTAGGGCGTCGAGAGAAAAGCGGGTTTGCCAGGTGAGTGCCTGCAACAGCCCAAAAAGTTGCACGCGCCCTAAAAAGAATGCGTCAGCGTGGCTGACCAATGCCCGCGCGCGGGTGAGTTCAGCACGGTCAGCGCGTTTCGATCGGTGTCCAGGTAATTGAGCTCGGCACGCCACGCCTTGTGTTGCCAGGCCAGGCCGGTGCTGCCGTACAGATAGTCAGCACGTGGCTGCACCCGGGCTTGGCCCAGGGCTGCGGTCAGCGAGAATTGCTCACTCAGTGGCCAGCGCGTCCCCACATCGATCGTCCAGCGCATCGGTGCGCTGTCGATGCGGCTGTGGGGGTAGCGATACACGGAGACACCGAACACCCAGAGATCCCGAAAGCTGAGGCTCAGACCGGCCTCGGCGCGATCGTAGACCCTCGAAGCGCGGTCTCCAGGGTAGGCGTAGTACTGCATGCTCGCTCTGGACTGCCAGTCCTTGCCCAGCACCCAATCCTGGGCGACGTGGACGATGGCCCGTGTGTTCACTTGGCGGCCTTGTTGCACGGTGAGGACCCCGCCCACCGACCAACCGGCCGCGTCGTACAAGCTGGCACTGCCCTGGATGACCGGCTTGCGCTGCCCGAGGACAGCGCCGCGCTCCGTGAGCTCGCTGCTCACCGCCAACTCGGCAGTCCATTCACGCGATTGCGCTTGGACCTCGCTCGCGCACGCGGCCGCAGCGATTGCTGCGCAGAGACCGGCCCAAAGCGCAGCGCTCATGCGGCCCGGCCCTTGGGCCTTCGTGGCGATAGGAGGGGAGTTCGATTTCAAGGAAGCAGGCTGGGGTGTTCGGCCCGGCATTCTTGCATCAATGCGCGCGCTGCTCTGGCCTTGCATGTGCCTCGTGATGTGCAACTTTTCTGCCGGACTGAGGCACTCACCTTTCGTCAATGGCTGAATGCGAAAGGAAGCACATGCGATTCTTGAAAATGGGCGGC
>JAIXSD010000753.1 GCA_027484885.1 Rubrivivax sp. | reverse complement strand
TTTTTTGATTTGCTGGGCTGGCTTTGTGCTGGTGTTCTTTTCGCTCTCGGGCACCAAGCTGCCGCACTACGTGCTGTACGGCCTGACGCCCTGGCTGCTGCTGGGCGCGATGTCCTTGAAGCCGCCCTTGAGCCGCGCCTGGCGCCTTAGCTTGGCGCTGTCGGCGGCGGCGCTCTTGCTCTTGCTGGGCGGCTTGATGGCGGCGGCGGCCTCCGGCCGCTTGACGGCGGGCAAGACGGGTTTGTATGCGGAGCTGATCGCCGCAGCGCCGGCCTTGCCGGGGCTGGCACCTGCGCTGCTGGCCGTGTTGCTGGTGTTTCTGCTGGGTCTCTGGCTCTGGCCAAGGCTGAGCCTGCCCAAGGCGGCGCTGGGCACGGCCGTGCTCGCAGGAGGTGTTTTGGTGGCCGTGGTCGTGCCCTGGTGGGGTCAGGTCTTGCAGGGGCCGGTGCGGGCGGCGGCTCTGCAGGCGGCGCAGCGAGATCCTTCATTGCCGGGTCAGGTCTGGCTCTGGCGCAGCCAGACCCCGAGCTTTGGCTTCTACCGACAGCAGCCCACGCCCGGCCTGCCCGAGCCACGGGCCGGCGACTGGGTCTTCACCCGCGCCGATGAGTTGAAGAGTGCGCCGCCGGCCGCGGCTTACGACATCATCCGCCCCGGCCCGGGCTATGTGCTGTTGCGTTGGCGGACGGAGGCACCATGAAGTTCTGGACCAGCCCACGCGCCCGCCATCGTGAGATGCGTGCGTTCCTGGTCTGTCTGCTCACAGCCTTGGCGGTGTTCGCCGCCTGGCCGACCCTGGATCTGAGCCTCAGCCGCAGCTTGTATGCCGGTCAGTTCGTGCACGCGGACAAGGCCTGGGTGCGGGCCATGTACGAGGCTGTGCCTTGGTTGACCCGCGCGCTGGCGTTTTACCTGCTGCTGCGTTTGCTGGCGGGCCGTTGGCGCTTGTCCCGGCCGGTGTGGCGGCGCTTGTGGGTCAGCCTGCTGCTCCTGGTGCTGGTGGTGGGCGCCCTGGTCCATGGGCCGGTCAAGCAGTTCTGGTCGCGGCCGCGGCCGGTGCAGGTGCTGGAGTTCGGCGGCAGCGAGGCCTACAGCCCGCCGCTGGCGCCGGCCGGTTTGAACCCCGAGCGCAAGCGCTATTCCTTTGTCAGCGGCCATGCCGCTTCGGGCTTTGCCTTGCTGGCACCGGCCTTGTTTGCCGCGCCCGCACGACGGCGCTGGTGGGGCCGTGCGGCCCTGGGCCTGGGGCTGCTGATCGGCCTGGGTCGCATCTTGCAAGGCGGCCATTTCCTCAGCGATGTGCTGTTCGCCGGCCTGCTGGTCTGGGGCTCGGCCCTGTTGATTCGGCAGCTGTGGTTGCTGGGCGGATTGCGGCGCGTACGCCCGGCGCGGGCGCGCGCTTGGATTCAGAGTTGGAAGAAGAGAACGGCATGACACGAGTTTCGAAAGGTCTGGCCACCAGCATGGCCCTGCTGCTGTGCAGTGCTTATGGCTGGGTTCAGGCCGAAGAAAGAGCTGCCCTCAAATCCATGGCCGTGGGCGGCAGCCTGGCGAGCTGGGCCTGGCTGGCTTGGCAAGGCGCGCCTGTCGACTCGGCCTTGTGCACGAATCAGGGCCCGCGCGGCCTGCGTTTCGAGGCCGCCAAGGACCGCGAGCTGCGCGCCGCCAGCCTGGGCTGGCGCCTGGGCGAATGCACGGCCTGGCGCTCTCCATCCCAGGCTCTCAGCCTGCAGCTGGCACCACGTCTGCAGCTGGGCGCCTGGCAGGCCGAGCGTGGCGTTGCGGAGCCGCGCCGCTTGCTCGATGCCGCCTTCATCCCGGCCCTGCGCTGGGACCTGGGCTCGCCGGCGGCGGGCCTTCGCCTCGACCTGGAGCTGGGCATCGGCGCCAGCCTGATCAGCCACAGCCGCATCGGCGCGCGTCAGAAGAGCACGAACTTCCAGTTCTTCGATGTCATGGGCCTGGGCCTGCGCAGCGCCGACGCGCGCTGGCGCCTGAGCCTGGACTACCGCCATGTGAGCAATGCCGACATCCGCAAGCCCAACCAGGCGGTGGACTTCATCGGCCTGAGTGTGGAAGTCCCCATGCCTTGAGTCGCCGGGGCGGGCCACAATCCGGCCCACACAGGAGACTTCGCGATGCAGGCTTTCGACTGGCAGAACCCTTACCCGAGCACACGCAGCCCGCTGTTCGCGCGCAATATCGTGTCCACCTCGCACCCGCTGGCCGCGCAAGCGGGCTTGCGCATCTTGGCTCAGGGCGGCAATGCCGTCGATGCGGCGATCGCCACGGCCGCCTGCATGACCCTGGTCGAACCCTGCAGCAATGGCCTGGGCTCGGACGCGTTTTGCATCCTCTGGGACGGCCAGCAGCTGCATGGCCTCAATGCCTCGGGCACGGCGCCCCAGGCCTGGACGCCCGAACACTTCTTCAAGACCTACGGCGCGGATGCGAAAACCCCGCCCAAGCGCGGCTGGGGCGGCGTAACCGTGCCCGGCGCGGTGGCTGGCTGGGTGGCGTTGAGCGAGCGCTTTGGCAAGCTGCCTTTTGCCGACCTGATGGCGCCGGCCATTGAGATCGCCGAGCGTGGCTATGCCGTGCCGGTGGTGGTGCAGAGCAAATGGGCGATGGCGGCGGAGCTGGCTGACTTGACCAGCCAGCCCGGCTTCGCCGAGGCCTTTTTGCCGCGCGGCCGCGCGCCCCAGGTGGGCGAGCTGTTCAAGTTCCCGGCGGCAGCCCGAACCTTGCGCCTGATTGCCGGGAGCAAGGGCGAGGCCTTTTATCGCGGCGAGGTGGCAGCGGCCGTTGAGGCCTTTGCGCGCAACACCGGCGGTGCCATCACTGCGGCCGACTTTGCGGCCTACCAGCCCGAGTGGGTGACGCCGATCTCGCAAAGCTATGCCGGCCATGAGCTGCATGAGATTCCGCCCAATGGCCAGGGCATTGCGGCCCTGATCGCACTGGGCATCCTCAAGCACCGCGATCTGCGCCGCCATGCGGTGGACAGCGTGGCTGGCCAGCATCTGCAGATCGAGGCCATGAAGCTGGCCTTCGCCGATGTCTACCGTTATGTCTCCGACCCGCGCAGCATGGCTGTGAGCACGGCGGAGCTGCTGGACGAGCAATACCTGGCCCGCCGCGCCGCCTTGATCGACCCGAACCGTGCCCAGGATTTCCAGTGCGGCAACCCGGTCAAGGGCGGCACCATCTACCTGACCGCGGCCGACGAGAGCGGCATGATGGTCAGCTTCATCCAGAGCAATTACATGGGCTTTGGCTCCGGCCTCGTGCTGCCCGGCTACGGTGTGTCGCTGCAGAACCGCGGGCACTGCTTCACGCTGGAAGCGGGCCACCCGAACGTGGTCGCGCCCGGCAAGCGCCCCTTCCACACCATCATCCCTGCCTTCCTGACAGCCCCCACGTCGCCTGCGGCTCCTGCCCCCCGAGGGGGCGTGGCGCCGCCTTGGGGCGGCCCGGCGGCGGCGCCTGACCCACAAAGTCTGAGCCAGGTTCCCGTGATGAGCTTCGGCGTGATGGGCGGCAATATGCAGCCGCAAGGCCATATGCAGACCCTGGTGCGCATGCTGGACTATGGCCAGCAGCCGCAGACCGCCTGCGACGCGCCGCGCTGGCGCTTCAATGAAGGCCTGTCGCTCAATGTCGAGCCGCATATGCCGGTGGCCACGGTGGCTGGCCTGCGCGAGCTGGGCCATCAGATTGGCGACATCCACGACAGCTATCAAGACTTCGGCGCCGGCCAGTTCATCTGGCGCCTGGGCGACCCGGCGGTGGAAGGCTATGTGGCCGCCAGTGATCCGCGCCGCGACGGCGCAGCGGTCGGCTTCTGAAGCGAGGGGCAGGTCTTGCCTGAACCGGGTTTGATCGAGCGCCTGTCCCTGGGCTGGCAGACCGATCTGATCTTTGCCCGCTTCGACGGGCAGGTGATCGAGCGGCCCGATTGCCTGGTGCTGCACATGCCCAGCAATCCGCTTTTTTACTGGGGCAATGCCTTGATCCTGCCCGAGCCGCCGCGCGATGCCGATCTGGCGCATTGGTTGCAGCGCTTCGAGGAGGAAGTGGGGCAGCACACGCGCGAATCCGGCCATGTGGCCATCGGTTTTGATGCGGCCGCGCCGCATGAGCCGCTCTTGAGTTGGGCAGCGGCCGGTTTCGAGATCTTTGGCAG
>JAIXSD010000144.1 GCA_027484885.1 Rubrivivax sp. | reverse complement strand
GCGTGACTTTGCACTGAAACCGATTGCAGGCCGGTCAAGCTAGGGATTGGCGTTGCGAGGAGCGAGCAACCTAGGGTGTTGCCTAATTTGAAAGCGCTTGCAAATGCGCGATTCTTGACGGCAATGAAAGCGCTTTCAAGCGCTTCATTGGGCAGACCTTCAAAAAAAACCCGGAGACAAGTTCATGAGAAATCCTCGACCCGTCACTCGTTTGTCCCGTTCGGCAAGCGCGGTGGGCTTGTTGGTGGCCAGCCTCGGCGCCCAAGCCCAGCAGGCCACGCCGCCCGCCGATACCAACAAGGCTCAGCTCGATGCCGTCGTCGTGACGGGTATTCGCCAGAGTCTGGAGACCTCCCTCAACCTGAAGCGCAATGCGCGCGGTCTGGTCGACGGCATCGTGGCCGAAGACATCGGCAAGTTCCCGGACACCAATCTGGCCGAATCCATGCAGCGGATTTCGGGTGTGTCCATCGACCGCAGCAACGGCGAAGGCTCCAAGGTCACCGTGCGCGGCGTCGGCCCTGATTTCAACCTGGTGCTGCTCAATGGTCGCCAGATGCCAGCCTCCAGCATCGGTTCGACCTTTGCCTCCAATTCCCGCTCTTTCGACTTTGCCAACCTGGCGTCAGAAGGCGTGGCCGCCCTCGAGGTCTACAAGACCAGCCGTGCCGAGAGCCCCACGGGCGGCATCGGCGCCACCATCAACATCAAGACCGCCCGCCCGCTGGACAACAAGCAGCGCCTGGCCAGTGTCGGTGTGAAGTTGGTCAGCGACGACTCGAACAAACGTCTGCCCGACAGCCTCAGCGGCAGCCAGCTGACGCCTGAGGTTTCGGGCATTTACAGCGATGTTTCGGCCGATGGTCGCTTCGGTATTGCCCTCATCGGCAGCCTCCAGAAACGCAATGGCGGCTACAACCAGGCCGCAGTGGACGCCGGCTGGCGCACCTTCAAGGGTGATGAGCAGAACTGGGGCACCATTCCGCTGCCGGGTCAGCCGGGTGCCGACAAGATCACCAACCGCCCCAAGCCGACCGATCTGTATGTGGTGCCGCAGGAACTGCGTTACAGCCTGAACGCATTTGAGCGCACCCGCACTAACGGCCAGCTCGTGCTGCAATTCCGCCCGGTCCAGGATGTGACCGCCACGGTGGACCACACCTACTCGGAAAACAAGATTCACTCCAAGCGCAGCGAGCTGTCGGCCTGGTTCAATTTTGGCCCGTCCTCCTCGGCCTGGACCAATGGCCCCATCGCCGCACCCTTGAACTACACCGAAACCTACCCCGCCAACGGCCCCGCCGATGTGGCCATGGCTGGCAGTATTTTCGGCACCAAGAACAAGAACCAGTCCACCGGTGTGAACCTGGCTTGGAAGGCCAGCCAAGCCCTGAGCCTGGAATTCGATGCCCATCACTCCACGGCCACCTCGGGCGCCGACAGCCCGTTCGGCAGCAACTCGACCCTGGGCGTGTCGATGTACAACCGTGCCAGCGCCTCGGCCGACTTCTCTCAGAAGTTTCCGGTGCTGAGCATCGGTCTGGCCGGCGACCCCGCCGCCAGCCCAAGCCTGCTGCAAGTGACGGGTTCGTCCTTCCGCAACAGCTATATGCGCAATCAGATCGACCAGGCGCAGTTCAAGGGCAAGTATGTGCTGTCCGAGAGCTCCGGTCTGGATTTCGGCGTGGGCATGACCAAGGTCAAGAACCGCACCGCCTTTGCCAATGTCCAGCAGGACGACTGGGGTGGCCACAACAAGCCCAGCGACTATCCGGATACCCTCTGGCAAGCCGCGCAACTGCAAAGTTATTTCGGCCATTCGCTCGGCAGCAATGGCGGCAATCTGTTCAACAACTTCTACCTCTGGGACTTCAACGCCGTGCGTGCCGCGGCCATCAAGGCCGATGGCAGCGACAAGTGGTTCGTGCCCTCGTACGACTTCACCGATGACCGGCGCACGCAGGAAAAGTCCAGCCACGCCTTCCTCCAGTACGGCAAGGATTGGGAGTGGGGCGTGCCCATGAACGCCACCATCGGCCTGCGCTACGAGCGCACCGAGGTCAATTCCCAGGCGTTGGTGCCCAAGGTGACCGGTATCAACTGGGTGTCGGCCAACGAGTTCGCCCTGGTCAAGGGGGCGGCCGATTTCACCGCGCTTTCCGGCAAGTACAACTATGTGCTGCCCAGCATCGACTGGGAGGCCGAACTCAGCGACAAGGTCAAGATTCGCGCCAGCTATGGCGAGACCATCGGCCGCCCGGATTGGGGCGCGATTCAGGGTGGCATCACCCTGTCGGACTTCCGTGTCAACGGCGGCTCCGGCAGCCAGGGCAATCCGAGCCTGAAGCCGCTGCTGTCCAAGAACTTCGACTTCTCGGCTGAGTACTACTACGCCAAGTCGAGCTATGCCTCGGTGTCGCTGTTCCGCAAGAACATCAGCAACTTCATCGGCACCAGCAGCTCGCAGGCCACCCCTGCAGGCCTGACTTCGCCGATCGGCGGTGCGTTGTACAACGAAGCGGTCAGCAAGAACTGCCCGACCAAGGACGCTGCCTGCATCCGCAACTACATCCTCAACACCTACAACGGCAGCAAGGGCGTGGTGCGCACCGGCTTTGACGGCAATGGCAACCCGCTGGGTACCATCGCCGGCCAGGTCGGTGATCCGCAGGCCAGCTTTACCATCACCGCGCCGACCAACCAGCGCAGCGACTCCATCAAGGGCATGGAGTTCAACGTCCAGCACGCTTTTGGCAAGTCGGGTTTTGGCCTGGCCGCCAACTACACCTGGGTGCGCTCAGGCCTGAAATACGACAACCTCAATCTCAAGGAGCAAAACGCACTGCTGGGGCTGAGCAACTCGTCCAATTTGGTGGGTTTCTACGAAGACGACAAGTACAGCGCCCGTGTGGCCTACAACTGGCGTGGCGAGTTCCTGAGCAGCACCAGCGCCGATGTGTTCGGCAGTGCCGGTCCGGCTTATACCGAGGCCTACGGTCAATGGGACCTCAGCTTGGGCTATAAGTTCAACAAGAAGCTCAGCTTCAACTTCGAAGCCCTGAACCTGAACGACGGCACCCAGCGCGTTCACGGGCGGGCCAAGGAGGAAACGCTGTACTTCACCCAGACCGGACGCCGCTACATGCTGGCCGCCCGCTACGCCTTCTGACCGACGGAGTGCTCCTCATGCGCCCAGTTCTGCTCGACAACGTCACCCATGCCGATCTGCGTCTGCAAACGCGGCTCGATGCCAGCTGGGGTGACGCCGCCAACGCCGTGCCCACGGTGCCAGCGGAGTTCCGGCAGATCCAGGCGCATTTCCCCATCGTGTTCCAGGAAAGCGGCGCCAATGCCGCGGCTCGTTTCCAGCCCGTGGCCTTGCTGGGCTTGTTCGAGCCGCACAACCGCTT
>JAIXSD010000119.1 GCA_027484885.1 Rubrivivax sp. | reverse complement strand
GGCGCACGATAATCGGCGCCATGCAGGTTTTTCGCGGTTTCCATCATCCCGGCATCGCCAGCGCCTGTGCGCTGACGATTGGCAATTTCGACGGCGTCCATCGCGGCCACCAGGCCATGCTGGCCTTGCTCAAGTCCGAGGCTTCTCACCGCGGCCTGCCCAGCTGCGTGATGACCTTCGAGCCCCACCCACGCGACTTTTTCGCCCAGCTCGCCGGCCAGCCCGAGCTGGCGCCCGCGCGCATCGCCACCCTGCGCGACAAGCTCAGCGAGCTCGAGCGCTGTGGCATCGACCAGGTCATCGTGCTGCGCTTCGATGCCGCGCTGGCCGCCTTGAGCGCACAAGCCTTCATCGAACAGGTGCTGATGCAAGGCCTGGGGGCGCGCTACATCCTGGTCGGCGATGACTTCCGCTTCGGCGCCAAGCGCCAGGGCGACTACGCCACGCTGGACGCAGCCGGACGGCAGCGCGGCTTTGATGTCGCTCGCATGATGAGCTACGAGGTCCATGGCCTGCGCGTCAGCAGCTCGGCCGTGCGCGAAGCCTTGGCCGCCGGTGACATGGCGGGCGCGGCACGCCTGCTCGGTCGGCCCTACGCCATCTCGGGCCATGTGGTGCATGGCCAGAAGCTGGGCCGCAGCCTCGGTGAATCCAGCCCCGGTGCGCTGGACGGCTTTCGCACCCTGAACCTCCGCTTCAGCCATGACAAACCAGCCGCGCATGGCATCTTCGCGGTGCGCACCCACGGCCTGGCTGCTGAGCCGCTGGACGGCGTGGCCAGCCTCGGCGTGCGCCCCACGGTGGAAGACGCCGGCCGCGTGCTGCTTGAGGTGCATTGCTTAGCCTGGCCTGCTGCGCTGGGGCGTGAGGAGGCCTACGGTAAACTCGTGCGCGTGGAACTCCTGCACAAACTTCGTGACGAAGCCCGCTATGACGGGCTCGATGCCTTGACGGCCGCCATCCGGCAGGATGCCGAGCAGGCGCGCGCCTTTTTGGCCACCCATGCCGCTCAGCGCCGGCAGACCACCCGCGATCGAATTTGATCGGCGCGGGGGTCGGGTGAGCAGCACCGACCTGCCGCAGCTCCCCAAGCGGGCTCCGCCGCCCGCTCGCACGCTCCGCCCGCGCCCTGCTGCGCGGCGCCCCACCTGAACGGGCTCACGCCTGAAAGCCATCGCTTCACCATGACAGCCGCCAAAGACACCCCCGCCGATTACCGCGCCACGCTGAACCTGCCCGACACCCCTTTCCCCATGCGCGGCGATCTGCCCAAGCGCGAGCCGGGCTGGATCAAGGCCTGGGAAGAAAAAGGCACCTACCAGCGCCTGCGCGAAGCGCGCCGTGGCGCCCCCAAGTTCGTGCTGCATGACGGCCCGCCGTACGCCAACGGCCAGATCCACATCGGCCATGCCGCCAACAAGATCCTCAAGGACATGATCGTCAAGGCCCGCCAGCTGGAAGGCCTGGACGCGGCCTACATCCCCGGCTGGGACTGCCACGGCCTGCCGATCGAGAACCAGATCGAGAAGAACCACGGCCGCGGCCTGCCGCGCGACGAGGTGCAGGCCAAGAGCCGCGCCTATGCCGGCGAGCAGATCGACGCCCAGCGCGCCGATTTCAAGCGCCTGGGCGTGCTCGGCGAGTGGGACCGCCCCTACCGCACCATGGACTTCAAGAACGAGGCCGGTGAGATCCGCGTCCTGGAGCGCCTGTTCGAGCGCGGTTTCGTGTACCGCGGCCTCAAGCCCGTGTACTGGTGCTTTGACTGCGGCTCCTCTCTGGCCGAGTTCGAGATCGAATACCAGGACAAGAAGAGCCCGGCCGTGGACGTGGCCTTCCTGAGCGCCGAGCCGGTGCGCCTGGCCGCGGCCTTCGGCCTGAGCTCGCTGGACAAGGATGCTTTCACCGTCATCTGGACCACCACCCCCTGGACCATCCCGGCCAACCAGGCGCTCAACCTCAACCCCGAACTGAGCTACGCCCTGGTGGACACACCACGCGGCTTGTATGTGGTGGCCGAGGCCCTGGTCGAGAAGTGCCTGGCGCGCTGGAAGCTCGAGGGTTCGGTACTGGCCACCACGCTCGGCAAGAACCTGGCCGGCCTGGAGTTCAAGCACCCGCTGGCCCATGTGGACGCCGGCTACAACCGCAACAGCCCCGTCTATTTGGCCGATTACGCCACTGCCGAGGACGGCACTGGCGTTGTGCATTCGGCGCCCGCGTACGGCCTGGATGACTTCCAGTCCTGCATCTCGCATGGCATGGCCTTCAAGGACATCCTGAACCCGGTCACTGGTAACGGCACCTACGAAGCCAGCCTGCCCCTGTTCGGCGGCCAGCACATCTGGAAGGCCAATGCCGTCATTGCCCAGACCCTGGAAGACGCCGGCCGCCTGCTCTCGCATGTGCAGATCACCCACAGCTACCCGCATTGCTGGCGCCACAAGACGCCGGTGATCTACCGTGCGGCGGCGCAGTGGTTTGTGCGCATGGACGAAGGCGAAGGCCTGTTCGCCACCGACCCGGCCGCCAAGACCCTGCGTCAGACCGCACTGGAAGCCATCGACGCCACCAGCTTCTACCCCGAGAACGGCCGCGCCCGCCTGCGCGACATGATCGCCGGCCGGCCCGACTGGTGCATCTCGCGCCAGCGCAGCTGGGGCGTGCCCCTGCCCATCTTCCTGCACAAGGACAGCGGCCTGGCCCACCCCCAGACCCTGGAGTTCATCGAGCGCGCCGCGCAGCTGGTGGAAGCCGGCGGCGTCGAAGCCTGGGCCAAGCTGGACCCGGCCGAGTGGCTGGGCGACGAGGCGGCGCAGTACAGCAAGGGCAGCGACATCCTGGACGTCTGGTTCGACTCGGGCTCGACCTTCCAGCATGTGCTCAAGGGCAGCCATGCCGGCGCCGCCCACGATAGCGGTCCCGAAGCTGACCTCTACCTGGAAGGCCACGACCAGCACCGCGGCTGGTTCCACAGCTCCCTGCTGATCGGCTGCGCGCTCTACGGCCGCGCGCCCTACAAGGGCTTGCTGACCCACGGCTTCGTCGTCGACGGCCAAGGCCGCAAGATGAGCAAGTCGGTCGGCAATGTGGTGGCGCCACAGACCGTCAGCGAGAAGATGGGCGCCGAGATCATCCGCCTCTGGTGCGCCTCGACCGATTACTCGGGCGACCTGGGCCTGGACGACAAGATCCTGGCCCGCGTGGTGGACGCCTACCGCCGCATTCGCAACACCCTGCGCTTCCTGCTGGCCAATGTCTCGGATTTCGATGCCAAGACCGATGCCCTGCCGCTGGATCAGCTGCTGGAAGTCGACCGCTTCGCCCTGGCCCGCGCGGCGCAGCTGCAGGCCGACATCCTGGCGCATTACCAGCGCTACGAGTTCCACCCCGTGGTGGCCAAGCTGCAGGTGTACTGCTCCGAAGACCTGGGCGCCTTCTACCTCGACGTGCTCAAGGACCGCCTCTACACCACGGCACCCAAGAGCCTGGCGCGCCGCTCGGCACAAACCGCGCTCTGGCACATCACCCAGGCCATGCTGCGCTGGATGGCGCCCTTCCTGAGCTTCACCGCGGAGGAGGCCTGGGCCATCTTCGACGGCGGCCATGGCGGCGAGAGCATTTTTGTCGAGACCTACTGGCCCTTTGCCGCACCGGACGAGGCCTTGCTGGCCAAGTGGGGCCGCATCCGCGAGATCCGCGAGGCGGTCAACAAGGCCATCGAGGACGTGCGCAGCGCCGGTGGCGTGGGTGCCTCCTTGCAAGCCGAGGTGGCCCTGGGCGTCGAGGCGCAAGACCTGGCCCTGCTGCAAAGCCTGGGCGAGGATCTGAAGTTCGTCTTCATCACCTCGGCCGCCAGCCTCACGGCTGCAGACGCATTGAGCGTGACGGTCACACCGTCAGCCCACCAGAAATGCGAGCGCTGCTGGCATTACCGCGAAGACGTGGGCGCCAACCCGGCCCACCCGACGATTTGCGGCCGCTGCGACAGCAATCTGCACGGCAGTGGCGAAACCCGGACGGTGGCCTGAACGATGGCGAGCAGCAACAAGAAGAGCGGCTCGGGCGGCGGCAACAAGCTGGGCCTGTGGCTGGGCATCGCCCTGGTCATCATCCTGCTGGACCAGTTCACCAAGGTGCTGATCCTGGGCAATTTCCAGCTCGGCGACAGCCGCTACGTGAGCAGCTTTTTCAATGTCGTGCGGGTGCACAACACCGGCGCGGCCTTCAGCTTCCTGGCCAATGCGGCCGGTTGGCAGCGCTGGTTCTTCGTCGGCCTGGGTGCCGCAGCCACGGTCTTCATCCTCATCATGCTCAAGCGTCACGGCCAGCAAACCCTGTTTGCCACGGCGCTGAGCCTGATCCTGGGCGGCGCCCTCGGCAATGTCATCGACCGCCTGCTGCACGGCTATGTGGTCGATTTCATCCAGGTGCACTGGAGCGGCCGCGCCTTCCCGTCCTTCAATGTGGCCGACAGCGCCATCACCGTGGGTGCGGTGCTGCTGATCTGGGACGAGATCCGGCGCGTTCGCAAGGGCTGAGCCCGTCGCTCCTTCTGGCCCGGCTGCCGCTGAAGCAAGGCGGCAGCCTGCCATATGCGCCGTGAAGGCGGCTTCTGCTGGAAAGCCCGCTGGTGCGCCGGCAAGGCGGGCACCTAAGCTGCGGCCATGACGCCCGCCGAACTGCCCTCCAGCTCCGCCCCTCCGACCGAACTGCCGGCTGCGCCGCCTCCGCCAGTCGATGAGATCCCGGCCGACAGCGCTTTTGCCATC
>JAIXSD010000553.1 GCA_027484885.1 Rubrivivax sp. | reverse complement strand
CTCGACTGGTCGCGCCTGGGCTGGACCGCCTTCTCCACCGCCGCCGAGCCCTACACCGCCCACTCGGGCGCGGGCCGCATCACCAGCGGTTTCCTGGCCGAAGACGCCGCCAGCCTGATCGGCTTCAATCAGGCCGTGCGTTTCGACGGCGCCTGGTTTGCCGGCCAGAGCGGCGCAGTGCTGAGCTTCGATCTGTTCTACCAGGGCCAGCGCGTCGCCAGCTCGCAAAGCCTCGACCCCTCGGCCACCCCGAGCTTTCTGGCCAGCGGCTATGCCGGCCTGGTCGATGCCGTGCAGGTGAAGAGTCAGAACCACGGCGAGTTCGTCATGGACGACTTCAGCTTCAGCGCCGCACCGGTGCCCGAGCCGCAGAGCTATGCGCTGCTGCTGGGTGGTTTGATCGGCATCGCCACCGTCGTGCGCCGCCGCCAGGCCTGAACGCCGTTCGTCTCCACTTCTGATTCTCAGGACCCCATCCATGACCACCCAAGACCGCCGCAGTTTCCTGCGCAGCGCCAGCGCCGCCGCTGCGCTGACCGCCTTCCCGCCCGCCATCCAACGCGCTTTGGCGATTCCCGCCAATGTGCGCAGCGGCACCATCCATGACGTCGAGCACATCGTCATCCTGACCCAGGAGAACCGCTCGTTCGACCACTACTTCGGCACCCTGAACGGCGTGCGTGGTTTTGCCGACCCCTTCCCGGTGCCCGTGGCTGACAAGACCGGCATCAGCGGCAAGAGCGTCTGGATGCAGCCCAATGCCGTGACCGCCACACCGGGCCGCCCGCCGGTCAACCCGCTGGCGCTGGCGCCTTTCCACCTGAACACGCAGCAGACCTTTGCGCACATGCGCGTCTCGGGCACGCCGCACTCCTGGCCCGATGCCCAGGCCGCCTGGGACCAAGGCCGCATGAACGCCTGGCCCAAGGCCAAGCAGAACCACTCGATGGGCTACTTCAAGCAGAGCGATCTGCCTTTCCAGTTCGCGATGGCCAATGCCTTCACGATCTGCGACCACTACCACTGCGCCACCCAGACCGGCACCAACACCAACCGCCTCTTCATCTGGACCGGCACCAACGACCCGCTGCGCAAGGGCAACGGCCCGTCCACCGACAACAGCCACGACTGGTTCAACGAGAACCCGCTGGACGACTACACCTGGACCACCTACCCCGAGCGCCTGCAGGATGCTGGCATCACGTGGCAGGTCTACCAGAACATGGCGGACAACTTCACCGACAACGCGCTGGCCGGTTTCCGCCCCTTCCGTGACGCCTGGTACGGCCGCCCCGGCTACTCCCAGCAGCTGAAGGACCGCGGCATCAGCACGCGCGACCTCGACAAGCTGCGCGAAGACGTGCTGGCCGACAAGCTGCCGCAGGTCAGCTGGATCGTGGCCACGGCCGAAGGCTCGGAGCACCCCGGCCCGTCCAGCCCGGCCCAGGGCGCCGACTACACCGCCAAGGTGCTGGAAGCGCTGACCGCCAATCCGGCCGTCTGGAGCAAGACCGTGCTGTTCATCAACTTCGACGAGAACGACGGCTTCTTCGACCACATGCCGCCGCCGGCTGCGCCGAGCTACATCACCTGGGACGCCGACCCGGCCAAGGCCGACCGGGCCGGTGACTCCACCGTGGACACCACGGGCGAGTACCACCACATCCTCAACGGCACCGCCGCCACTCACCAGCACAAGCCCTACGGCTTCGGCCCGCGCGTGCCCATGTATGTGATCTCGCCCTGGAGCAAGGGCGGCTGGGTCAACTCCGAAGTGGCTGACCACACCTCGGTGATCCGTTTCATCGAGAAGCGCTTCGGTGTGATGGAGCCCAATATCAGCGCCTGGCGCCGTGCCGTGTCGGGCGATCTGACCTCGGCCTTCAACTTCCGCGACCCGGAAGACAGCGCCTTCTTCGCCCAGCTGCCCAAGACCCTGGAGCTGGCCAACCGCGCCCGCGCCCTGCCGGGCACTACCACGCCGCCCACGCCGACCACGCTGAACGTGCCGGTGCAAGAAGCCGGCCCGCGCCCCGCCCGCGCCTTGCCGTATGAGCTGCACACCACGGCCGCGGTCAAGGTCAGCGCCGGCCGCGTCGGCGCCGCCCGTGTCGAGCTGCAGTTTGCCCACACCGGCAACGGCCTGGGCGACACCAGCGGCCCGGCGGCCGTCTTCCATGTCTACGACCGCCTGAACCTGGCCGCCCTGCCGCGCCGCTACACGGTGGAAGCCGGCAAGCAGCTGACCGGCAGCTGGCAACCGGCCGCCAATGGCGCCTACGACCTCTGGGTCTTGGGCCCCAACGGCTACCACCGCCACTTCACCGGCAACGCCCGCCGCGTGGCCGCCGCCGCCCAGCCCAACCCCGAAGTGCGCGTGACGCCGGACGTGGCCAATGGCGAGCTGGTGATCGAGCTGAGCAACAGCGGCAGCTTCGCCTGCACCTTCATCCTCTCGGTCAACAAGTACTACAGCGTGGCGCCGCAGCAGATCCACCTGGCCGCCAAGACCAGCACCACCCTGCGCCTGCCGCTGCGCGAAAGCGCCTTCTGGTACGACTTCAGCGTGCGCGTGGCCGGCCAAGGTGATTTCAGCCGCCGTTTCGCCGGCCATATGGAAACCGGCGAGGCCTCGATCAGCGATCCGGCCATGTCCGGCCCGGCCTTGCTGGACCAGTACCGCCTCGGCGCCTGATGCCCCCACCCTTTTTATTTGAAACCTCAAGCATTTCTCAAATCATGAACCACAAGCTCATCACCCGCAGCGCCCTGGCGCTTTCCCTGTTCGCCGCTGGCTTCGGCGCCCACGCCGCCAACCTGGGCCAGAACCTGATCGTCAACGGCAATGCCGAAGGCGGCGTCGCCGGCTGGACCGCCTTTGCCGGCGTGGACCTGTTTCAGTCCGTCGCCTACGGCAGCAACTGGGTGCTGCCCACCCAGCCGGGCCCGGTTGACCGCGGCAGCTATCTGTTCGCCGGCCAAGCCTCGCCGGCCTCGGCGGGTTTCCAGCTGTTTGACGTCAGCAATCTGAGCAGCCTGATCGCCACCGGCGGTGCCAGCTTCACGCTCGACGGCTACCTGGGCGGCTGGACCAACCAAGGCGACAACGCCCTGGTCTACGTGTCCTTCCTGGACGCTGCCAACACCGAGATCGGCTCGGCCATCCTGGGCCCGGTCACCCCGGCCGACCGCGGCAACCAGACCGGTCTGCTCTACCGCCAGACCCAGGGCTTCCTGCCCGTGGGCACGACCACGATCAACCTGAGCCTGTCCATGGAGCGCCTGAACTCCAGCGACAACGACGGCTACGCCGACAACCTGTCCTTCGTCATCAACACCGCTCCGGTGCCCGAGCCGGAAACCTATGCCCTGATGGGCCTGGGTCTGGGCCTGCTGGCCGTGGTGCGCCGCCGCCAGCGCGGCTGAACGTCGGCTTGACTCTGGCCCGCTTCTTGCGAGCCTGACGGGGATGCAGTGCATCCCCGTTTTTCATGCGCCTGAACCGGCCGCCCAGCCCCACATGCCCTTCTTCATGCCGCAGGCCGAGCACGGTGCTGGCGTGCAGTGCCAGGCCGACACCCCCGGCTGGCGCGCCCGGCTGGCGCTGGACTACCGGTTGGAGGGCGGCCGCTGCCTGCTGCGGCACCGCCACGAGGGGCCGCTGCGGGTGCTGAAAAGCCTCTACCCCGAGGGTGATGCGATCTGCCACAACGTGCTGGTCCATCCGCCCAGCGGCTTGGTCGCTGGCGACCGGCTGGAGATTGAACTGAGCGTGGGCGAGGGCGCCCATGCCCTGCTGAGCACGCCGGGCGCCACCCGTTTCTACCGCAGCAGCACCGGCGCCCTGGCCGTGCAAAGCCTGCACGCCCGCCTGGCCGCCGGCGCGCGGCTGGAATGGCTGCCGCTCGAGGCCCTGGCCTACCCGGGCTGCCGGGCGCTCAACGAAGCCCGCTTCGAGCTGGCGCCGGGCGCCGAGCTGATGGCCTGGGACCTCACCGCCCTGGGCCTGCCGCAGGCCGGCCAGGATTTTGATGAGGGGCAGTTCCAGCAGCACCTCGAGATCCCTGGCATCTGGCTGGAGCGTGGCCTGATCGACGGCAGCGATGCCTTGCTGATGGACGGCTCCCTGGGCCTGGCCGGGCGGCGCTGCTTGGCCAGCCTGGTGTTCGCGGGCGGCGAGGCCTTGGCGCGCGAGCGGCGCGAGCGGGCGCTGGAGGCGGTGCGGGCCTGCATCGAGGCCCACCCGCTGCGCGACACCGCGGGAGTGACGGCGGCGCAGGAGCGGCTGCTGGTGCTGCGCGTGCTGGCGCCTTTGGTTGAGCCGGCGTTCGAGCTGCTGCGCCAGTGCCGGGCCGCCTGGCGGCGCGAGTTGTGGAATTTGGACGAGGCTTCGCCCCGGCTGTGGGCCATGTGAGAAGCGCTCGGCTGGCCTCGGGTATGCTGACCCCAGCAGATGGCGGGGCGGGTGCAGCGCGTGGACCAGGGCAAGCAGATGAGGCAAGACAGCGAGCGGCGACCGCAGGCCAAGGCCCGTGGACTGACGCTGGCGCTTGCACTGTCGCTGTGGGGCGCGCCCGCCGCCTGGGCTCAGGCGCCGCAAGCCGCGGCCTCCGGCCCGGCGGGCGAGAAGGACACCCTGCTCTGGGTCATGGTGCATTCGCCGCCCACCGCCATTTTGCAAGGCTTGGGCCAGGGCCTGGGCTTTGTCGACAAGGCCTTGCAGCTCTTCCAAGCTGGCCTGCCTGAGCTGCAGCACCAGGTGCTGGATGCCAACTACGCCCGTGCCGCGGTGGAGCTGCGCAACAAACCCAATGTTTGCGTGGCCGCCTTCTTGCGCCTGCCCGAGCGCGAGGCTTATGTGCATTACAGCGAGCCCTATCTCACCGCCTTGCCTTACCAGCTGGTCACCTTGCAGCGCGAACGGCCGGGCCGGCTGCGCCTGGCGCTCGATGCCCAGGGCCGGGTGGACCTGGCCGAGCTTCTGCAGGGCGTGCCTGCCGGCCACTTGCCCCATGCGGGCTGGCGGGTCGGCGTGGCCGGTGGGCGTTCGCTGGGGCAGCGCTACGACCAGATGATCAAGAGCCTGCCGGCCGGCGCCCGACTGAGCGTGCGCCACGGCAACCCGAGTGTGTCGGGCCTGCTGCGCATGCTGCTGGACGACAAGGTCGACGCCATCATTGCCTTTCCCTCCGAGCTCAGCTTTGCTGCCCGCGAGCTGGGCCTGTCCACCCAGGAGCTGCGCCTGCTGCCGCTGCGGGGTGCCGATGCGGCCACCACCGTGCACGTCGGTTGCTCGCGCTCGGCCTTGGGTGCGCGGGCGGTTGAGGGCATCAATGCGGTGATCCGCAAGCAGGGCTCACGGATTGAGAGCTTTTACCGGGAGTGGCTGCCTTCGCCCTCGCGCGCCAATCCGCCGGGGCCGCGGCCCTGAGCAGCGCAGCGCCGCTCGCTCAGATCGACACCAGCTGACGCACGCCGCGGCTGACCATCTCCGAGCGGCTGCCGGCCGAGATGACGGCGCCGCGCTCCAGCACCAGGTAGTCGTCGGCCAGCTCCTCGGCGAAGTCGTAGTACTGCTCGCACAGCAGCACGGCCATGGGCTGGCCGCCATTGGCCGCCAGGCCGCGCTCGGCCAGGCGGCGGATGACGCGGCCGATGTCCTGGATGATGTTGGGCTGAATGCCTTCGGTCGGCTCGTCCAGGATCAGCAGGCGCGGCCCGGCCGCCAGCGCGCGGGCGATGGCCAATTGCTGCTGCTGGCCGCCCGAGAGATCGCCACCGCGCCGTTGCAGCATCTGCTGCAGCACCGGGAAGAGTTCGAACAGCTCGGGCGGGATGGGCGTGCCGGCCGGCCGCGTGGCCAGGCCCAGGGCCAGGTTCTCGGCCACGCTCAGGCGGCCGAAGATCTCGCGGCCCTGCGGCACATAGCCGATGCCGGCGCGGGCGCGCTCGAAGGGCTTGGCGCGCGTGATGTCCCGGCCTTGCAGCCGAACCTCGCCGCTTTTCACCGGCACCAGACCCATCAAGGACTTGAGCAAGGTGGTCTTGCCGACGCCGTTGCGGCCCAGCAGCACGGTGATGCGGCCGGGCTGCACGCGCAGCGACACATCGCGCAGGATGTGCGAGCCGCCGTAGTACTGCTGGAGGTTCTGGGCGATCAGCATGGCAGGCAGAGGGATGAAGATGGGTTGAAGTAACGGACTTGCATGCCGCTCAACGTCCGAGGTAGACCTCGATCACGCGCTCGTCGGCCTGCACCTGGGCCAGCGGGCCCTGGGCCAGCACGCGGCCTTCGCAGAGCACCGTGACGGTGCCACCCAGGCGGGCGATGAAGCCCATGTCGTGTTCGACCACGATCAGGCTGTGCCGGCCCTTCAGCTGCAGAAAGAGCTCGGCCGTGCGCTCGGTTTCCTGGTCGGTCATGCCGGCCACGGGCTCGTCGAGCAGCAGCAGTTTCGGCTCCTGGATCAGCAGCATGCCGATCTCCAGCCACTGCTTCTGGCCGTGGCTGAGCAGGCCGGCTGGGCGCTGCGCCTCGGCCTGCAGTTGGATCAGCTCCAGCACCTCGGCCAGGCGGTCGCGCTGCGCGCCGCTGAGCCGGTGCCACAGCGCCGCCGCCACGCCACGCGGGCCTTGCAGGGCCAGCTCCAGGTTCTCGAACACGCTCAGCGCCTCGAACACCGTGGGTTTCTGGAACTTGCGGCACAAGCCCATGGAGGCAATCTCGGCCTCGCTGTGGCGCAGCAGGTCGATGGTGCCGCCGAAGAAGACCTCGCCCCGGTCGGGTCGGGTCTTGCCGGTGATGATGTCCATCATCGTGGTCTTGCCCGCGCCATTGGGGCCGATGATGCAGCGCAGCTCGCCCGGCGCGATGTCCAGGGACAGGCCGTTGATGGCCTTGAAGCCGTCGAAGGCGACGTGCACGTCTTCGAGGTAGAGGATGCGGCCGTGGGTCAGATCCAGCTCGCCGGCGCGGTGCGGGCGGGCGTAGCCGGGGCTGCGGTCGCCGCCATGTTTGCCTTGCTGTTCGGCCAGGCGCGCCTGACCTTGTTCGAGCAAATCGGGGCTCATGCCTGGCCTGCCTTTCGCAACGAGCTGAATCGAGTGACCAGTCCGGCCAGGCCCTGTGGCAGGAAGAGGGTGACGGCGATGAAGAGCGCGCCGAGGAAGTAGAGCCAGAACTCGGGCGCGCTGACCGTCAGCCAGCTTTTGGCGCCGTTGACGGCGAAGGCGCCGGCGATCGGCCCCAGCAGGCTGCCGCGCCCGCCGACCGCGGCCCAGACCGCGATCTCGATGGAGTTGGCCACGCTCATCTCGCTCGGGTTGATGATGCCGACTTGCGGCACATAGAGCGCGCCGGCCAAGCCGCACATCATGGCCGAAAGGGTCCAAATGCAGAGCTTGTAGGGCAGGGGCGAGTAGCCGCAGAACATCAGTCGAGATTCGGCGTCACGCACCGCCTGCAGAACGCGGCCGAATTTGGAGCGGGTCAGCCAGCGCGCCAGCAGATAGCAGCCCACGAGGGCCAGGCCGCTGAGCACGAACAAGACCATGCGGGTCTGCGCCGTGTGGATGGGCTGGCCGAGGATGCGCTTGAAATCGGTGAAGCCGTTGTTCCCGCCCAGCCCCGTCTCATTGCGGAAGAACAGCAGCATGGCCGCGTAGGTCAGGGCCTGGGTGATGATGGAGAAGTACACGCCCTTGATGCGCGAGCGGAAGGCGAAGTAGCCGAACACGAACGCTAGGCCACCCGGCACGGCCAGCACCAGCACCAGGGTGGCGAGAAAGCTGTCGCTGAGCTGCCAGTGCCAGGGCAGGGTCTTCCAGTCGAGGAAGACCATGAAGTCGGGCAGGGTGCTTTGGTACTGGCCTTCGCGCCCGATCTGGCGCATCAGATGCATGCCCATCACATAGCCGCCCAGCGCGAAGAACAGGCCGTGGCCCAGCGAGAGGATGCCGGCAAAACCCCAGATCAGATCCATGGCCAGGGCGCAGATGGCGTAGCACATGAACTTGCCCAGCAGGGCCACGCCGTAGTCGCTCAAGTGCAAGACCTGACCCTCGGGCACCCACAGGTTCAGCACCGGCGCCAGCACGCAGATCAGCAGCAGGGCGCAGGCGACGAGCAGCCAGGCGCGGGGGCTGAGGAATTGAGAGTTCTGCTTCGCGAGCGTCATTGATCGACCCTGAGGAATGTTGTTGTTTCGGAGGGCGGCCGGGCGGGCACTCTGCTGCACTCATGTCCCCCGCCCCAGGCTGCGCCTGGGTCTCCTCCTTGACTTCGTTCCGCAGAGCACCCGCCCAGCCTTTGCTGGCATGGCGAGCGCCCATCGTAGGCACTCGGCCGAAGTCCGCTTCCTTCACACAGGCTGGAGGACATCAACATTCAAGCCTCCACCACCCGCCCCTTCATCGCGAAGATGCCCTGCGGCCGCTTCTGGATGAAGACGATG
>JAIXSD010000559.1 GCA_027484885.1 Rubrivivax sp. | reverse complement strand
TCGGCCACCACGGCCTGCTTGGCGGCGGCGGTCAGGCGGATGTTGATGAAGCCGGGGCCGGCGATCTCCAGGGCCGAGGCCCAGCGCTGGAAGGCCGGGCGGCGCTGCAGGGCCTCAATCAGGGCCTGCGCCAGCTCGCGCGGGTTCTTTTTCAGCGGTCGCGCCAGCTGCATGGCGGCCGTGCACGCGAAGTCGCCATGGGCGGCTTGCTTGGGGGATTCAAAGGCGGCAACCAGGTCGGTGCCGGGGCTGAGTTCTTGAATGGCTTCGGCCAGGGCGGCGAGCAATTCTTGCTTGGCTTGGATCATGCGCGAATTCTACGGGGCGGGCGTCAGTATGATGTTCGGCATGTCCCTGGATTCAGCCCCCGTCCTCGAGAGCGCTTCGGACCTGCCCGCCCACATCGGCAAGTACAAGGTCTTGCGCCGCCTCGGCGAGGGCGCCACCAGCGATGTCTTCCTGGCCGTGGACGAGTTCCACCGCAGCGAGGTGGCCATCAAACGCATGCGTGCCTGGGCGGCCGTCAGCCGCGCCGGCCAGGGCAGCGATTTCAGCCTGCGCTTCTACGCCGCCGAGGCGGCGCTCGCCGGCCGCCTGCAGCACCCGAATGTGGTGCAGATCCTCGATGCCGTGCCCGAGGAAGACGCGCCCTATCTGGTGATGGAGTATGTGCCGGGCGTCACGCTCAAGCATTTCTGTCGCAGCGACCGCCTGCTGCCGCTGGACCAGATCGTCGAGCTCGGCTTCAAGTGCGCCATGGCCTTGAGTTATGTCTTCCGCCAGGGCTTGATCCACCGCGATGTGAAGCCGGCCAATCTCTTGGCCGTACTCGATGCCCAGGGCCAGGTCACCGATGTCAAGGTCAGTGATTTCGGCAGTGCGCTGAATCTGCATTCCGATTCCACCCAGGTGCACCGGGTCGGTTCACTCGCCTACATGCCGCCCGAGCAGATCGAGGGCGGCGATGTCGATTGCCGCGCCGACATTTACGCCCTGGGCGCCGTGCTCTACCACTTGGTCGCCGGCCGCGCGCCCTTCGATGCACCGAGCCAGATGGCCTTGATGCACCAGATCTACCACCAGGCGCCGCCGCCGCTGCAAGGTCTGCGGGGTGGGGTCACGCCGGAGCTGGAGGCGGTCATCCTCAAGGCCCTGGCCAAGCATCCGCAAGAGCGCTATGCCGACTGGGAGGCTTTTGCCAAGGCGCTGTCGGAGCTGGTGTCCAAGCAGCTGGTGCCGCTGGCGCGGCTCTACGAGGTCAAGGATTCCGAGCGCTTCAATATGTTGCGCGAGCTGGAGTTCTTCGCCGACTTTGGCGATGTGGAGCTCTGGGAGGTGGTGCACCGGGCGCGCTGGCGGCGTTTCCCGCTTGACCATGCGCTCTACAAGCGCGGCCAGGAAGGCAACACCTTTCACATCATTGCCCAGGGCGCGGTCGACGTCTTCCGAGATGGCAACAAGGTCGCAACCCTGGGTCAGGGCACCTCGGTCGGCGAGATGGCTTACCTGGCGCCCAACCCGGACCTGCGCCGTCACAGCACTGATGTGCGCGTCAGCGAGGTCTGCATCACCATCTCCTTCACGCCGGAATCGCTGGGCCTGCTCAGCCCTGAATGCCAGCACCGGTTCGACCGTGCCTTCATCCAGGTGCTGGTGCGCCGCCTGCACGCCGCGCACGAGGCTTTGGCGCATCCGCGTCGCATCATGTAAACCCGTCTTGAGGCTGTCGCGTTGCCGTGCTGGAATCAGGTGCTGACGGGATGCGGATGCCTCCCTCTCCATCCCTCTCCACTTGTCTTGAAGCCCCCAATTGAAGCCCCTAAAGGACCTTTGCACATGAAGACGACGACGCTGAAATCCCTGCTGGCCCTGACGCTTTGCGCCGTGGCCGGTTTCGCCCAGGCTGCGGCCAGCTGCGACGCCCAGGCGACCGAGAAGAAGCTCGCCGGTGCTGCCAAGACCAGCTTCCTGAAGAAGTGCAACGCCGACAACCCGGCCGCTGCTGCCGGCAATGCCGCCTGTGACGCCGCCGCCACCGAAAAGAAACTGGCCGGCGCCGCCAAGACCAGCTTCCTGAAGAAGTGCAGTGCCGACGGTGGCCCGAGCGCTGCGGCCGCACCGGCGGCCAACGACGCCCAAGCCAGCTGCGAGGCCAAGGCGGCCGAGAAGAAGCTGGCCGGCGCCGCCAAGACCAGCTTCACCAAGAAGTGTGTGGCTGACGCTGCGGCAGCCAAGTAAATTAGTCAGTCGACTTGCCTGCTAAACCCCGGGTGGCGCCTCCGCCTCCTGGGGTTTTCTTTTGGCCCGGTGTGGCGTGATGGTGCTCAGGCCTGCCGGCCCCAATAGTCCGGCCGGCCGTAGTTCGCCTTGAGGAAGTCGATCCACAGGCGCACGCGCAGCGGCAGGTGCTTGGCCTGCGGGAACAGGGCGTAGATGCCGTTGGGCGGCGCGGCAAAGTCGTCCAGCACGCTGACCAGGCGGCCGGCGGCGATGTCACCCTCGACCTCCCAGGTGCTGCGCCAGGCCAGGCCCAGGCCGGCCAGGCACCAGTCGTGCAGGACCTGGCCGTCGCTGCAGTCGAGCCGGCCATTGGGTCGCAGGTGCTGCACCGCGCCGTCGATGGCAAAGGCCCAGCCGCGCGTTTGGCTGGCGTCCGAGCTCAAGGTCAGGCAGGCATGTCGGCCCAGCTCCGAGGGGTGTTGGGGCACGCCGGCGCGCTTCAAATAGGCCGGGGTGGTGACGCAAAGGCGCCGGTTGTCAGCCAGACGCACGCTGATCAGGCTGGAATCCGGCAGGTCACCGACCCGCACGGCGCAATCAAAGCCTTCGGCCGCAATGTCCACCACCCGGTCGCTGAGGTTGAGCGATACGCTGACGTCCGGGTGCCCGGCCAGGAACTCCGGCAGCAGCGGCGCCACATGGCGGCGGCCAAATCCGGCCGGGGCGGTGATGCGCAAGTGCCCGCTGGCCTTGACCCCGCCCGCGCTGACACTGGCTTCAGCACTGTTGAATTCGGCCAACAGGCGCTGGCAATCCTCCAAAAACGCGCTGCCCTCATGGGTCAGGCTCAGCCGCCGGGTGGTACGCAGCAGCAGCTTCACCCCCAGCCGCGCTTCTAGCGCATCAATGCGACGCCCCATCACGGCCGGCGCCACACCTTCCAGCTGAGCCGCCGCCGT
>JAIXSD010000579.1 GCA_027484885.1 Rubrivivax sp. | reverse complement strand
CGGATTTCCTGGATCAGCGCGAAGGGGCTCTTGACCCCTGCGTGGCCACCGGCGCCGGCTGCGACGGCGATCAGGCCGTCGGCGCCCTTCTCGATCGCCTTCTTGGCGAACTTGTTGTTGATGACGTCGTGCAGCACGATGCCGCCCCAAGCGTGCACCGCCTGGTTGACGTCTTCGCGCGCGCCTAGCGAGGTGATGATGATGGGCACCTTGTACTTAGCACACACCGCCATATCGTGCTCGAGCCGTTCATTGCTCTTGTGCACGATCTGGTTGATGGCGAAAGGCGCCGCCGGCTTGTCCGGGTGGGCGCGGTTGTAGGCGGCCAGTTCGGTGGTGATCTCGTTCAGCCATTCATCGAGCAGCTCGGCCGGCCGGGCATTGAGCGCCGGCATGGAGCCGACGATGCCGGCCTTGCACTGTGCGATCACCAGCTTGGGGTTGCTGATGATGAACAGGGGCGAGCCGATGATGGGCAGCGGCAGCTGCTTCAGGATCTCGGGGAGTGCCATCGTGCCGCGCCCGCTCAGAAAGCGTCCAGGGCCAGGGCGGTGACGCTGTCGGCGCCCTCGACGATGGCATCGCGCGTGCCACCGGCACGGCTCAGGATGTGCTCGGCATAGAAACGCGCGGTGGCGATCTTGGCCGACATGAAGGCCGCGTCCTCACCGGCAGCCAGCTTGTCTTCGGCCACCAGCAGCGAGCGCGCCAGCTGCCAGCCAGCGATCAGATTGCCGGCCAGCATCAGATACGGCACGGAGCCGGCGTAGGTGGCGTTCGGGTTGCTGCGGGCGTTGGCGGCGATGAAGTTCACCACATCGACAAAGGCGAGGCGAGCCGCGGTCAGGCGCTTTTGCACCGCGCGGGCGGCGGCGCTGTCGCGGGTCAGCAGCTGCGCTTCGGTGGCCTCGACCATGGCGGCGATCGAGCGGGCAAAGGCACCGCCGTCGCGTGCGGTCTTGCGGCCCACCAGGTCATTGGCCTGGATGGCGGTCGTGCCTTCGTAAATGGTCAGGATCTTGGCGTCGCGGTAATGCTGGGCGGCGCCGGTTTCCTCGATGAAGCCCATGCCGCCATGCACCTGCACGCCCAGGTCGGTGACCTCCAGGCTCATCTCGGTGCTGTAACCCTTGACCAGGGGCACGAGGAATTCGTAGAAGGCTTGGCTCTGCTTACGAATCTCGGCATCGGCGTGGTGATGGGCCGCGTCGTAGGCCGCAGCAGCCACGCTGGACATGGCGCGGCAGCCTTCGGTCAGGGCGCGCATGGTCATCAGCATGCGGCGCACATCGGGGTGATGCAGGATGGGGCCGGCGCTGGGCAGCGAGCCATCGACCGGGCGCGATTGCACGCGCTCACGGGCGAAGCTGGCCGCCTTTTGGTAGGCCCGCTCGGCCACCGCGATGCCCTGCACGCCGACGCCGAAGCGGGCGGCGTTCATCATGATGAACATGTACTCGAGTCCGCGGTTCTCTTCACCGACCAGGGTGCCGATGGCACCGCCATGGTCGCCGAACTGCAGCACGCAGGTCGGGCTGGCCTTGATGCCCATCTTGTGCTCGATGGACACGCAGTGGGCGTCGTTGCGCGCGCCCAGGGAGCCATCGGCATTGACCAGGAACTTGGGCACGATGAAGAGGCTGATACCCTTCACACCTTCCGGCGCGCCGGCCACACGGGCCAGCACCAGATGGACGATGTTCTCGGCCATGTCGTGCTCACCATAGGTGATGAAGATCTTGGTGCCGAAGATCTTGTAGGTGCCGTCACCTTGGGGCTCGGCGCGGGTGCGCACCTGGGCCAGGTCCGAGCCGGCCTGCGGCTCGGTCAGGTTCATGGTGCCGGTCCAGCTGCCGTCGATCAGCTTGGGGATGAAGGTGTTCTTTTGCTCGTCGGAGCCTGCCGTCAGCAGGGCTTCGATGGCGCCATCGGTCAGCAGCGGGCACAGGGCAAAGCTCAGGTTGGCGCTGTTGATCATCTCGCCGCAGGCGGCACCAATGGTCTTGGGCAGGCCCTGGCCGCCGAAATCAGCGGGGTGTTGCAGGCCTTGCCAGCCGCCTTCGGCGAACTGCTTGAAGGCCTGCTTGAAGCCGGTGGTGGTGAAGACCTCGCCGTCCTTCCAGTAGGACGGGGCTTTGTCGCCTTCCCAGTTCAGCGGGGCGACCACGTCTTCGTTGAACTTGGCGCACTCTTCCAGCACGGCCTGGGCGGTGTCGATGCCGAAATCGGCGAATGCAGGGATTTGCTCGGTCAGGGCTTGCAGGCCGGCGAGCTCCTGCATATTGAACAGCATGTCCTTGACAGGGGCGCGGTAGGTCATGGTTTTGTCTCCAGCGATCTCAGATTCAGATACAACAAGGGCGCCGCGACCGTGAGTCGGGCGCCCTGGGGCTCACTCGATAGAGGGGGCGGTGCGCGGGATCAGAGGCTGCTCACCAGCTCCGGCACGGCGGCGAACAGATCGGCTTCCAGGCCGTAGTCGGCCACCGAGAAGATGGGGGCTTCGGCGTCCTTGTTGATCGCGACGATCACCTTGGAATCCTTCATGCCGGCCAGATGCTGGATCGCGCCGCTGATGCCGCAGGCGATGTAGAGCTGGGGCGCGACGATCTTGCCGGTCTGGCCGACCTGCCAGTCGTTCGGCGCATAACCGGCATCCACCGCGGCGCGCGAGGCGCCGAGTGCAGCGCCCAGCTTGTCGGCCAGGGGGGTCAGCACTTCCATGAACTTGTCGTTGGAGCCGAGTG
This sequence comes from Rubrivivax sp., assembly GCA_027484885.1. GTDB lineage: Bacteria > Pseudomonadota > Gammaproteobacteria > Burkholderiales > Burkholderiaceae_C > Paucibacter_A. The sequence continues at coordinate 3,371 of JAIXSD010000579.1, read as the reverse complement.
CGCGGCCACCGGAGACGATGATCTTGGCGGCGGTCAGCTCGGGGCGGTCGCTCTTGGTCACTTCACGGCCGGCAAAGCTGCTCTTGCCGCTGTCGGCGGCGGCGGCCACGGTTTCCACGGCTGCGCTGCCACCTTGGGCGGCAGCGGCGTCAAAACCGGTGGTGCGCACAGTCAGCACCTTGGTGGCATCGCTGCTTTGCACGGTGGCAATGGCGTTGCCGGCGTAGATGGGGCGCTCGAAGGTGTCGGCGCTGATGACTTTGGTGACATCGCTCAGCTGGGCCACGTCCAGCAAGGCAGCCACGCGCGGCGCGACGTTCTTGCCCGAGGCGGTGGCCGGGAACAGGATGTGGCTGTAGCCGCCGGCAATCGCCAGCACCTGGGCGGCGAGGTTTTCGGCCAGGCCGTTTTCCAGCGCGGCAGAGTCGGCATGCAGCACCTTGCTCACACCAGCAATCTGGGCCGCCGCAGCAGCAGCGGCACCGGCGTTGAAACCGGCCACCAGCACATGGACATCGCCGCCCACGGCCGCCGCAGCGGTCACGGTGTTCAGCGTCGCGCCCTTGATGGAGGCGTTGTCGTGTTCAGCAATCACGAGAGCAGTCATTGTGTTTTCTCCGAATTCTTCTGATCTGGGTTCAGCCAATGACCTTGGCTTCGTTCTTCAGCTTGTCGACCAGGGCGGCCACATCGGCCACCTTGATGCCGGCGCTGCGCTTGGGCGGCTCTTCGACCTTGAGGGTCTTGATGCGAGGGCTCACGTCCACACCCAGATCGGCCGGCTTGACGGTGTCCAGCTGCTTCTTCTTGGCCTTCATGATGTTGGGCAGGGTGACGTAGCGCGGCTCGTTCAAGCGCAGGTCGGTGGTGATGACGGCCGGCAGGCTCAGCTTCACGGTTTCCAGGCCACCATCGACTTCACGGGTGACGGACACGGCGCCATCGGCCACTTCCACCTTGCTGGCGAAGGTGCCTTGCGGCAGGCCGGTCAGGGCGGCCAGCATCTGGCCGGTCTGGTTGCAGTCGTCGTCAATCGCCTGCTTGCCCAGGATGACCAGCTGAGGTTGTTCCTTGTCGACCAGGGCCTTGAGGATCTTGGCCACGGCCAGGGGCTGCAGTTCGGCATCGGTCTCGACCAGGATGGCGCGGTCGGCACCGATGGCCATGGCGGTGCGCAGGGTTTCCTGGCACTGAGTGACACCGCAGGACACCGCGATCACCTCGGTGACCACGCCTTTTTCCTTCAGGCGCACGGCTTCTTCGATGGCGATCTCGTCGAAGGGGTTCATCGACATCTTGACGTTGGCGGTGTCCACACCGCTGCCGTCGCTCTTGACGCGCACCTTGACGTTGTAGTCGACCACGCGTTTGACTGGGACCAAGACCTTCATCGATTACTCCAAGGCTAATTGACGTTAACGTTAATCAGATTCTAAGGGGGCCACCCGAAGGCGGTTGGGGCATCTTTGCCAACATCGGGGATGCAGCCAAAAAAGCACGATCGTTCTATTCTAAGCATGAAGCCAGACTCGCGTCGGGCTGCCGCTAGACTGCAGCCCCCAATGAGCATGAGCAGCAGCCCTCCCCTCGCCGCGGCACGGCCGCCCACGGCCACCATCGGCGTCTTCGACTCTGGCGTCGGCGGTTTGACCGTGCTGCGCGCCCTGCAGCAGGCTCTGCCTCAGGCCGCCCTGCACTACCTGGCCGACGCCGCCCACGCGCCCTACGGCCCGCGCAGCCCCGACTTCATCCGTGAGCGCAGCCTGCGCCTGGCCGACTACCTGGTGAGCCAGGGCGCGGGCATGCTGGTGGTCGCCTGCAACACCGCCACAGCGCATGCCATTGCCACCCTGCGCCAGCGCTGGCCCGAGCTGCCCATCGTCGGCACCGAGCCGGGCATCAAGCCGGCGGTGGCGGCCAGCCTGGCACGCACAAACGGCCAGCGAGGCTCACGGATCGGCGTGCTGGCCACTGTGGCCACCATTGCCAGCGCGCGCTACCAGGACTTGATCAGCCGGCATGCCGAGGGCATCGAGGTGTTCAGCCAACCCTGCCCCGGCCTGGTCGACCTGATCGAGCGCGGGCAGCTGGACACGCCCGAGCTGCACGCCCTGCTGGACCGGCTTTGCCAGCCCCTGCGCGAGGCCGGCGTGGACACGGTGCTGATGGGCTGCACCCACTACCCGCTGGTGCAGCCGGCGCTGCAGCGCGCCCTGGGGCCCCAGGTGCAGCTGCTCAATATCGAAACCGCCGTGGCCCAGCGCGCGGCAGCCTTGTGGGGCAGGCAGGACGTGGAATCCGAAGCCCACCCCGCCCTGCGGCTGGAAACGACCGGCGAGGCCGCCCGCCTGCAGGATTTTGTGCGCCAGGTCCTGGCCTGGCCGGACGCTCAGGCCGCCTGCGTGCAGGCCTGAGGGCCGCTTGCAGCACGCCAGGGCGGTCCAGGGCAAGAGCCCTACTTCACCTCGCGCGCCAGCTTCAGCATCTGCGAGCTGAGCATCAGGCCGCGCCGCTTGGCCTCGCTGTGGTTGATGCGAAAGGCCATGCCATTGGGCTCCAGCACCAGGGCGATGATGGCGCCGGCCCGGAAAGCCTCGGCGCTGGCGCCGACCACCAGCAGAGGGCTGTCGGCCAAGGCATCCAGCCAGAGCTGCAGCTCCTGGCGACCGGCAAAGCCCAGCACCAGGACATGGCAAGGCCCGGCCTCGGTCGGTGAACCCAACACCAGGACCCGGCCGGCGGCCTGACCCATGGGTTTTTGTGCCACCACGCGCATGGCGTCCTGCAGCTCGCGGTCGCCTGCCACGCAGTAGTTGAATTCGCGGCCCGGCGGTGGTGGCGGCCACTGCGTGAACTGGGCAAAGCGGTAGATGAAGGCGGCCTTGAGCTGCGCCTCTTCCTGGCCGGGATGGGCCCAAGTGGCCCCTGCCGAGCAGAACAAGGAGATGAGCAGGCACAGGCCCCGCCATGCACTCAGCCGCCGCCTCATGAACCCACCCGGTGGTTGAACTGCAGGCGCAGCACGCGCCCTTCCTGGCGCAGCGGCGGGTAGCCCACATCGGGCTGATCGGCATAGCGCAGGTCGGTGAGATTGCGCAGGCCCAGCGACCATTCGCTGTCGGCGCTCTGGCGCCACAGCAGGTGCAGATGATGCAAAGCCTGGCCCGGCAGGCGGCCGGCAGGAACTTGGCGGCGGCTCATGGCCTGGGTCTGCCAGCCCAGCAGCAGATCGTCCCGCCAGAGCGGCTGGCTGTAGGCCAGCTTGAACAAGCGGCGCGGCGAATTGTCGAGCTCGGCGCCGCTGCCCAGCTCGCGGCTGTGCTGCAGCGACAGCCCCATTTGCAGACGCGCGCCACCGTCCCAGCGCTTTT
>JAIXSD010000499.1 GCA_027484885.1 Rubrivivax sp. | reverse complement strand
TGGGTGGCCAGCGCGTCGGGCTCGGCCGACCCGCCCTGCAGGCGCAGGCGCTGGCTGTAGTCGCCGCAGGCCATGGCTTCGATCACATGGCCGAGCAGGCGCCGCTGGTGTTCGGCCCGCGCATGCAGCCAGGCGGCCGTGCCCAGCCAGCCCAGGCTGCACAGCGCGATGCAAAGCACCTTGGGATAGATCAACCAGGGCTGCTGCCAGACCAGCAGGCAGGCCAGGGCCCAGGCCGGTGCGCCACCCAGCAGGGCCGCGAGGCGCAGCCGGCCGGCAAAGCCGCGGTCGACCGCCTGGGCCCAGCCGGGGGTGGCGCGCTCGTTCGCGGCGCTCACAGCTGGTACTTCTCCAGCCGGCGGTAGAAGGCCGAGCGGCTCAGGCCCAGGGCCTGGGCCGCTTGCTGTGCATTGCCGCCGCTGCGCCGCAGGGCGGTGCGGATCAGCAGCTTTTCCGCCTCCTCCAGCGTCAGCTCAGGCGGCAGGCCGGTGCTGGCCGCTGCGGTTGCGGCGGGGGCGGGGGTTGCGGTGCTGGGGCTCAAGCCCAGGTCGGCCGCCGTGATCTGCTCGGCCGGCGCCAGCAGGCTGACACGCTCCATGCAATGCGCCAGCTCGCGCACATTGCCCGGCCAGCTGTGGGCCAGCAGGGCGGCCTGGGCGGCGTCGCTCAAGCGCTTGGCCGGGCGCTGGTAGCGGCGGGCACAGTCGGCCAGGTAGTGGGCGGCGAGTTCGAGGATGTCGCCGCCGCGCTGGCGCAGCGGTGGCAGGGTCAGCTGCACGCTGTTGATCCGGTAGAGCAGGTCGCGGCGGAACAGGCCTTGCTCGACCAGGGCATCCAGATCGGCATTGCTGGCGGCGATCAGGCGCACATTGGCGCGGCGCGGGCGGGCCGAGCCCAGGCGCTCAAACTGCCCGCCTTCCAGCACCTGCAGCAGCTTGGCCTGCTGGCTCATCGGGATGTTGCCAATCTCGTCCAGGAACAGGGTGCCGCCGTCGGCCAGCTCGAAGCGGCCGATGCGGGCTTGGCGCGCGTCGGTGAACGCGCCTTTCTCGTGGCCGAACATCTCGCTCTCGAACAAGGTCTCGGGAATCGCGCCCATATTGACGCTGATGAAGGGCCCGGCCGCGCGCGCCGACTGGCGGTGGATGGCCTGGGCCAGCTGGCTCTTGCCGCTGCCGTTCTCGCCGCGGATCAGCAGGCTCACATCGGCCGGGGCCACGGCCGCCACCTGGGCCATCAAGGCCTGCATCGGTGCCGAGCGGCCGATCCAGGGCCGCTCGCCACCCTTGGCCTGCAGGAGTGCGTTCTCGGCCGCCAGGCGCTGGGCGCGGCGCTGGCTTTCGCCCAGGGCCAGCTGGGTGCGCAGAATGCCGGCCAGGCGGGTGTTGTCCCAGGGCTTCTCGATGAAATCGTTGGCGCCGCCCTGCAGCGCCTGCACCGCTAGGGGCACGCTGCCCCAGGCCGTCATGGCGACGATGGGCAGCTGGGCATCGATCGCCCGGGCGCGGGCGATCAGGTCCAGGCCCTCCTGGCCCGAGGTGGTGTCGCGGCTGTAGTTGAGGTCGGCCAGGAGCAGGCCGTACTCGGCCGAAGTCAGCGCCGCCAGCGCCTGCTCGGGCGAGTCGGCCAGCTCGCAGCGCCAGCCCTCGCTTTTGAGGAAGAGGCGCAGCGCGCTGCGCACGGCCGCATCGTCGTCGACGACCAGAAGGGGCAGGCTGGAATCGGGCAGGGCGCTCATCGGTGCGGCGGAGTCATGGCCGCGGCATTCTCGCCCAGGCTCATGGGCTGTTCAGGGCGGCGGCGGGCGATTGGCGCAAGGCCCGCCGTGCCGGCAGCCAGGTCGAGAGCAGCACCAGGCCCGTGATCAGCAAGGCCACGATCGTGACGCCCAAGCCCAGCGGCAGGCCGCTGCCCAGCTCGTCTGCCAGGGCCAGGGCGCCGCCGAGCAGGCCCAGCGGCAGGGACAGGGCCAGCAGGCGCAAGGCCTGGCCCAGCAGCATGCGCATCAACTGCCCATCGCTGGCGCCCACCGCGCGGCGCACGCCGATTTCCTGGCTGCGCATCTGCACGGCGCGGCTGGTCACCGCATAGATGCCGCTGCTGGCCAGGCCCAGAGTCAGCAGGCCGAGAAAGAAGTACATGGCCGCCATCACATCCTCGCCGCCATGGGCGATGCGCTGGCGCTCCTGCGCGCTGTAGACCTGCTCCAGGGCCAGAGCCGGGTCGGCTTGGGCCACGGCGCGGGCCAGCAGCTCTCGGCTGCTTGGGCTGTCCGGCGCGCCGACCAGGGCAATGCCCATATCGCTGGGCGCGTGCTGGCTGATGGGCAGGTAGAAATTGGCGGCGCGCAGGGCTTGCTCGCGGCCGATGCCTTGCAGCACATGCGGGGTGACGCCCACCACGGTGATCCAGGGGCCGATGCGCTTTTGCGCCTCGCCTTCGACGATGGCAAAGCGCTTGCCCAGCGGGTTTTGGCCGGGCCAATGTTGCTGGGCAAAGTTCTGGTTGATGACCGCCACCTTGAGGCTGTCGGCGCGGTCCTGCGGGCCGAACTCGCGCCCGACCAGCAGCTTCACCTCCATGGCCTCAAAGAAGCCCGCATTGATGCGGTAATTGCCACCCAGCGGGTACTGGTTCTCCTGCACCGTCATGCCTTCGGGCAGGATCTCGTCGGTCTCGGTCATGCCGCCGCCGGGCAGGCTGGTGGACAGGGCCAGGCGGGCGCCGGCGCTTGCAGCCGCTTCGCCCAAACTGGCCTCCAGGCGGTTCCACAGGCCTTCGCGTGCCGCACGGGCGGGCTCGCTGGGGCCTTGGTACTCGGCCTGGCGCGGCGCCAGGCGGGCGGTCAGTACGCCCTCCATGCGTGCCCCGGTGCCACTGCTCAGGCGCTGGTGTACCACATAGGTCTGCAGGCCTGAGGCCAGCAGCAGCAGGCTGGACAGGGCGATCTGCACCCAGACCAGGCCGCGGGCGAAGCGCCCGCTGGCCCGGCCCTGGCTGCCGCGGCCGTCGCGCAAGACGGCGTTCAGGTCCACGGCCGAGGCGCGCCAGGCCGGCAGCAAGCCGGTGGCCAGTGCGGTCAGCAGGCTCAGACCCAGGCCCGCCAGCACCGCCTGCGGGCGCATGGCGAAGTGGATCCAGAAAGGCATGCGCCCATTGGCCGTGGCGGCCACGGCCTGCTGGGTGGCTTCGATCGCCCAGGCGCTGAAGAACAGGCCCAGGCCGGCGGCGGCCAGGCAGAGCAGCCAGGTCTCGGTCAGCATCTGCATCACCAGGCGGCCGCGCGGCGCGCCCAGGGCGGCGCGCACGGCCAGCTCCTGCCGCCGCTCGTTGGCGCGCACCAGCAGCAGATTGGCGGTGTTGATGCAGACCAGGGTCAGCAGCAGCGCGCCGGCGCCGGCCAGGCCCAGATAGATCATGTCGACATCGGGCATGCCCCAAGCGGCATAGGGCAGGGCCAAGGCGCCAACGCGGCGGTTGTTGGCCGGGAACTGCTGAGCCAGGCGCTCGGCGGCCACGCTCAGCTCGGCAGCGGCTTGATCGCGGCTGGCGCCGGCCTTCAGCCGGCCCAGGGCCAGCACATGCTGGGGCGTGCCCATAGAGTAGCCCTCGCCGCGCGTCAGCGGGCCGGCCGGTGGCCGGAAGGGCAGCCAGAGCTCTTGCGTCATGGGGAATCGCAGGGCGCCGGGCAGCACGCCGACGATCTCGGTGTCCACCCCGTTGATCTTGAGCCGGCTGCCGACGATGGCCGGGTCGGCACCGAGAAAGCGCCGCCACAGCTCGGCGCCGATCACGGCCACCGGCGCGGCGCCGGGCGCGCTGTCGCTCGGCAGCAAGGCCCGGCCCTGCTGGGGGCTGGCGGCGGCGCCCAGCCAGGGCCAGATCGCGGCCGGCACGTAGGCGGCCTGGAAACTGGCCGGGTAGTGCTTTTCGCCGCCCAGGGTGACGACGTCGACCTGGATCGGCAGCAAGGCCTCCAGGCTGGGCGTCTGGCGCTGGTACTCGAGCAGGTCGAGGTAGTGCACGCTCTTGGCCTGGCTGCGTTCGCCGTCGCGGCTGGCTTCGACGGCAACCAGGCGCTCGGGTTCGGGAAAGGGCAGGTCGCCGGCGGTGAAGCTGAAGTAGACGGCGGCCGCGTAGATGGCGAAGCCCAGGCCGCAACTCAGGGTCAGCAGGCTCAGCAGGGCATGGCCGGGGTGGCGCAGCAGGGCTTGCAGGGTGTGGCGCAGGTCGTCACGCATCACAGGGCCTCCGCCAGGGCGGGCTGGGCGCTGGCTGCGCGCGCCGGGCCTGGATGCAGGGCCGAGGTGGGCAGGTCGGCCACCACACGGCCATCGAACAAGGCCACGGTGCGCTGGGCCAGGGCGGCGTAGCGCGGGTCGTGGGTGACCATGCACAAGGTCGCGCCTCCGGCGTGCACCTTCTGCAGCAGCGCCATCACCAGCTCGGCATTGCGTGAATCGAGGTTGCCGGTGGGTTCGTCCGCCAGGATCAGGCGGGGCTGGCCGACCAGGGCGCGGGCGATGGCCACGCGCTGCTGCTGGCCGCCCGAGAGCTGGGCCGGGTGGTGGCGGGCGCGGTGGGCCATGTCCACCTGGGCCAGGGCCTCGGCGACCCGGGCGCGGCGCTCGGCGCGGCTCATCTCGCTGCGGTAGCTCAGGGGCAGGGCGACGTTGTCCTCCACGCTCAGGTCGCCGATCAAATTGAAGGCCTGGAAGACAAAGCCGATCTGGCGGTTGCGCAGCAGGGCGCGGGCGCGCGGGTCCAATTGCTCGACGCGCTGGCCGTTCAGCTCGTAGCTGCCGGCGCTGGGGCTGTCGAGCAGGCCCAGGATGGAGAGCAGGCTGGACTTGCCGCAGCCCGAAGGCCCGCTGACGGCCAGGAACTCGCCGCTGTGCACCTCCAGGTTGACCTCGTCGAGGGCGCGAGTTTCCAGCTCGTCGCTGAGAAAGCTCTTTTGGATGCCTTGCAGGCGGATCAACGGTGCCGTCTCGGCGGCGGGGTTGGGGGAACGGTTCGGATTCATGGGCTGCTTCCTCTCTTCCTCGTGGCGGTGAATATAGGGCTCAAAAAATGGGCTGCGCTTCAGCGCAGGCGGACGCGCTCGGCCAGCCGCCAGCTGCTGGTGTCGGAGACGACGATGCGGTCGCCCACCTGCAGGCCGCTCTGGATGACGATGCGGCCCACCGAGGCCGGGCCGTACTGCACATGGACCCGCTCCACCAGGTCCTCGCTGACCTGGCGGTAGACCTGGGCCTGGGCCATGGCCTGGCTGAACACCGGGCGCTGCACCTGGACGGCGTCGGCGAGGCGGCTCAGGGCGATGCTGCCGTCGATGCTGAGGTCGGGGCGGGCGCCGCGGGGCAGGGGGTCGAGCAGGCGCAAATCCACCTTGAGCAGGCTGTTGCTGACCTTGGGCGCCACACGGCTGACCACGGCGCGCAGCAGGCCGGCGCGGTCGCCGCTGCGCAGATCGATCTGGGCGCTCTGGCCCACCGCGATGTCGCGGGCTTGCGCCTCCTGCACCTGAATTTCTGCGTACAGCGCATCGGCCCGGGCCAGCTTGGCCAGCAGGGCGCCGGCCAGCACGCTCTGGCCGGCCTGCAGCGTCAGCTCTTGCACCACGCCGTCGCTGGGCGCGCGGACTTGCAAGGCCTCGACGAGCTCCAGATCGCGTTGCCAGGCCTTGTAAAGGCGTGCCAGCGCCGCGCGCTTGGCGTCGAGCTGGGCACGCATGGCCGTGCGGTGTTGCTGCAGCAGCTCGCGCTCCAGCTGCAGGGTCTGGCCGGCCTGCTCGACGCTGAAGCGGCTGCGCTGGAAGGCCAGTTTGGAGACCATGCCGTCCTTGAGCAGCTCTTGATCGGCCTGCCATTGCAGCTCGGCGCTGCGGGCGCCGAACTCGGCGCGTTGCACCGCCGCCTGGGCGCTCATGGCCTGGCTGTCCAGGCTGGCTTGCAGGGCCTTGAGCTCGGCCTCGGCCTGCTCCAGCTGCCAGCGGCTTTCCTGGGCGCGCTGCTGCAGCTGGGGGTTGCTCAGCACCATCAGCAGCTCGCCCTGACGCAAGCTGCTGCCGGCCGGTGCGAGCAGGCGTTCGACCCGCGCTTCGCTCTGCGCCGTGATCCAGCGCGGGTCGCTGGACACCAGCACGCCGCTGCCGCGCACATCCAGGGCCATGGGCCCGCGCTCCACCGTGGCGAACTGCAGGCCGCGGGCCGAGACCGTCAGCTCGATCGGTGCCGCCCGCAGGCGCAAGGCCAGCAAGCCGCCGGCCAGGCTCAGCAGCACCAGCAGGGCCAGACTTAAAAATGCCGGCCGGCTGGCGCGGCGCCGCCAGCGCTGGGCGGGGGTGAGGGTTCTTTGCAAGTCCATGCACCCAGTGATTGCAGGAGCCGTGCCAGCTGTTGCGGCCATCTCGCTTGGAGCCAGAAGTCCCTGTTCATGGGGCTTGCCAGCCTGCCACCCGGTCTTGATCCAAGTTCAACCATGGCGAAATTGGGACGAGGGCTGCGTCCCGCGTCCCGTTTCCGGGACGCGAGGGTTGCGGCCACAGGCGACAATGCCGGCATGAACATCCAAGCCAAACTCCCGCTGCTGGGCGGCCTCAGCCCCGAACAATTCATGCGCCGCCACTGGCAGAAGAAGCCGCTGCTGGTGCGCCAGGCGCTGCCTGGCATCCGCCCGCCGGCTTCGCGCAGCGAGCTGGCCGCTCTGGCTGCCAGCGAGGATGTGGAGTCGCGCCTGGTTTCGCAGTTCAATGGCAAGTGGGCGCTCAAGCAAGGCCCGGTGGCCAAGCTGCCGCCCTTCAGCAAGCCGGGCTGGACCCTGCTGGTCCAAGGCCTGGATCTGCATGTGCAGGCCGCGCATGAGCTGCTGGCGCAGTTCCGCTTTGTGCCCGAGGCGCGCCTGGATGATTTGATGATTTCCTACGCCAGCGATGGCGGCGGCGTCGGCCCGCACTTCGATTCCTACGATGTGTTCCTGATCCAGGTCCACGGCCAGCGCCGCTGGCGCATCGGCCGCCAGGGCGTGGCCACCACTGGCGCGCTGCGTGAAGGCGTGCCGGTCAAGCTGCTGGCGGATTTCGAGCCGGAAGAAGAGTTCGTGCTGGAAGCCGGTGACATGCTCTACCTGCCGCCCGGCTGGGCACATGACGGTATTGCCATCGGCGAGTGCATGACTTGCTCGGTGGGCTTCCGCACGCCCTGGCGTGCCGAGCTGGCGCGCGAGCTGCTGCAGCGCCTGATGGACGATGACTCCAAGAGTTATGCCAACCGCATGTATGCCGACCCCAAGCAACCGGCCACCGAAGCGCCCGGCCTGGTGCCGCAGCAGCTGCTGGATTTCTCCCGCGACGCGGTGGAGCGCGCGCTGCGCGAGCCCCTGGCTCTCGAGCGTGCCCTGGGCGAGGCGCTGACCGAGCCCAAGCCACGCGTCTGGTTCGAGCCTGGCGAGCCGCTGCCCGCGGGCGCCGGCGCGCGCCTGGACCGGCGCAGCCGCATGATGTACGACGCGGCCCATGTTTTCATTAACGGCGAGTCCTTCCGCGCCGGTGGCCGCGATGCCCGCTTGATGCGTGCCTTCGCCGACCAGCGCGAGCTCAGCGCCAAGCAGCTGGGCCAGCTCTCGGCCGATGCGCGCGAACTGCTGGACCTGTGGGCCGAAGATGGCTGGGTGCGGGTCGCGGACGCAGGTGACCATGCGGAGGCTTGATTGGCAACGCCGCCCAAGCCCGAACTGCAAGCCGGTGAATTCACCGGCCGGGCCGAGTTCCAGCAGGCCTTGCGGCTCGCGATCGAACAAGCCTGCGCGCAGGGCTGCACCGAGCTCGGCGCCTTCGATCCGGATTTCAGCGTTTGGCCCTGGTCAGAGGCTGGGTTGCTGGACCTGCTGAGCGACTGGGTTCGGGCCGCGCCGGCCAGCCGCCGCTTGCATGTGCTGGCGCCGCAGTTCGACGGGCTGCGACGTGCGCATCCCCGTTTTGTCGCTTGGCGTGGGCGTTATGGCCATGCACTGCAGGCGCGGGCCTTGGAGCCGGAGGCCATGACGGCGATCGCGCCGGGCGGGCCGGTGGCCTTGTTCTGGGCCCGTTCGCCCACGACCCACATCACCTTGCGCTTGATGAGCACGCGCAACTGGCGCGGCAGTGTGTCTTTTGACGCCTCGGAATTTGTGCGATGGAAGGATTGGTTTGACGCGATCGCACAACATTCTTACGAAAGCTTTGCAGCGACCACCTTGGGCCTGTAAAAGATGCCAAAAGCAATGGCTATAATTAAGGGCTAGGTGAGGAAAGCGCTCGAGGTTTTCTTTGCCTTGTCATGCCGAAGTTTCCGATGCCGCGGCGCTGAAAAGCGAAGGCGACATTGAGTGGCTTCAAAAAATTACCGGTAATTGCATCTTCGTTTAACGAATTTTGAGGACAAGTATGAACAAGTCGATCCTGTTGGCTGCTGTGCTGGCTGCTGTTGCTCTGACCGCTTGCGGCAAGAAGGAAGAAGCCGCTCCCGTGGCCGCTCCCGCTGTGGAAGCTTCGGCTCCTGCTTCGGCTCCCGCTGTGGAAGCTTCGGCTCCCGCTGCTGACGCTTCGGCTCCTGCCGCTGCTGACGCCGCTTCGGCTGCTGCCAGCAAGTAATCGGTCTCCGAGTACTTGAAAGAACCGCCCGGCCGCAAGGCCCGGCGGTTTTTTTACGTCTGTCGTTTTCGACGAGGGCGGG
>JAIXSD010000613.1 GCA_027484885.1 Rubrivivax sp. | reverse complement strand
AGGTAGTCGGCGCTGGGCTTGCGGCCGTTGCGCTCGTGGGCCAGGATCAGCTGCAGGCGCTCTTTGGCGACGCTGGCGGTGCTTTTCTTTTCACCCAGAAAGTACTTGAGGAAACTCATCCGGTCCTCCCGCTTACTTGCCGCCGAACAGGCGTTTGAACAGGCTGGGCTTGACGGCTTCGATGAAGCGCATCGGCTTGTCTTCGCCGAGGAAGCGGCTGATCACGTCCTTGTAGGCCTCCGACACATCGGTGCCTTGCATGTGGATGGCGGGCGAGCCCTGGTTGGAGGCTTGCAGCACCACTTCCGATTCCGGGATCACGCCGATCAACGGCGTGCGCAGGATCTCGTGGATGTCTTCCAGCGACAGCATGTGGCCGCCCTCGACCCGGTTGGGGTTGTAACGGGTGATCAGCAGGTGCTCCTTGATCGGATCCTTGCCTTCGATGGCGCGTTTGGTCTTGCTGTTGAGCATGCCCAGGATGCGGTCCGAGTCACGCACCGACGAGACTTCCGGGTTGGTGACCACCAGGGCTTCGTCGGCAAAGTGCATGGCCATCAGCGCACCGGTCTCGATGCCGGCTGGCGAGTCGCAGACGATGTACTCGAAGTCCATGGACTTGAGCTCGTCCAGCACGCGCTCCACGCCTTCGTAGGTCAGCGCATCCTTGTCGCGGGTTTGCGAGGCGGCCAGGATGTAGAGCTTGTCCAGCTGCTTGTCCTTGATCAGCGCCTGGCTGAGCTTGATCTCGTCGTTGATGACGTTGATCAGGTCGTAAACCACGCGGCGCTCGCAGCCCATGATCAGGTCGAGGTTGCGCAGGCCGACGTCGAAGTCGATCACGCAGGTCTTGTGGCCGCGCAGGGCCAGGCCGGTTGCAAAACTGGCGCTGGTGGTGGTCTTGCCCACGCCACCCTTGCCCGAGGTCACCACGACGATCTTGGTCATCGAATCAGATCCTTTCAAAACTACAACTGAGAAGGACGGCACACAGGCCGGCCAGGGTTTTTGACTTGCTTGCGATGGCGCGGGATGTGCACGCCGCCATCATGACTCAAAGCTTGAGCGCCTCCATCACCAACTTCTCGCCCTCCAGCCGGATCTGCGCCGGCTTGCCCTGCACCGTGTCGGGCAGGGGGTTCTCGGTGGTGCGGTAAATGCCAGCAATCGAAATCAGCTCGGCCTCCATGCTGGCGGCAAAGATGCGCGCCTCGGTGTTGCCGCGCGCGCCGGCAATGGCCTTGCCGCGCAGGGGCGCGTAGACATGGATATGGCCGTCGGCAATCACCTCGGCGCCATGGTTGACCAGGGCCAGCACCACCAGATCACCGCCCTTGGCGTAGATGCGCTGGCCAGAGCGCAGCGGCTTGTCGATCACCAGGGTGGGCACGCTCTCGGCCGGCACCGGCACTTCACGGACCACCTCACGCACCACTTCGCGAATCACTTCCTGCACCACCGGTGCCGCCTCGGCAGCCCGGCTGCGCGGTGCCGCTTGGGCCTCAGGTTCCGGCGCTTCGGCCAGGCCCAGGACCAGGGCCTGCTCCAGCTCGGCCGGCGTGGCGCCGTACACCGCCACTGGCGACATGCGATGACCGCGCAGCAGCGGCAGCAGCGCGGCCAGGTCCACCTCGGCGCGGCCGGCGGCGGCGCTGTCCAGGCTCAGCTGGGCCGGGGCTTCAACGGTGGCCGTTGCAGTAACCGCTGCCGAGGCCTCCTGAGGCAACTGGCTGAGGTCGATCAGCAGCGGCTCGTTGCTGAACACACCAGGCGTGGCGCCCACGCGAACCTGCAGCTCGCGGCTCAACTCTGCCAGGTCCGTGGTCTTGAGGACCAGCGAGAGCAGACTCAAGCTCGCGCTCTTCAACTCAAAACCCTCAGCGCCCTTGGACGCTGCCCTCCCCTGTTGTGCCTGAGTCATCTGCTGCCTTGATACCGCTACCGTGCAAAGTGCGCGATTTTAGCCATGCGTCAAGCCCCCGCCCCTCCGCATCGCCCCCGATACCGAGCGCCTAGGCGACAGCGCGCGCCGGCCGACCACCCCGCCGCTGCTGAAAAAACAGGCAAGTCAGCAAAGTTTCTGGCCCATCAAGCACTTAGCGCGGCTGCCCGCGAAGCACCCACAAACTTGTCCACAGCAGATGTGCAAAACCGAGCGTTTTTCGTCACGGGGCTGTCACTGAATTTTGCGACGGCGGCCATTCAGCTCTTGACTTATCCCCATTTCTTGATCCACCGCAATCGTCGGCAGCGATCTCCTTCGCCATGACGAAGAGGTCGACCAGCGAATGCTAAGTTGTTGATTCATATAGAAAGGCGCCCACTGCTGCGAAAAGAGGCAGATTAAGGCGGAGGGCCTCGCCACAAGGGTTTGGCGCTGACTCACCCCCCTTTTCCACAAAGTTATCCACAGCGAAAGTGGATAGTCTTTTTAGGCCATACGAATCATGGACTTAGGGGCGATGTTTCATGTCAGACCGAGCTTTTCGCGCTAACTGAGACCGCCTTGGATCGCTCGCGGCGCGCCGAGCGCGGCGTGCAGCGGTTACATTGAAGGGACTATCTGCGCCCCGCAGATGCCTTGCAGGAGCATGTCCTTGGCCACACCGAACTACTCATACGAAAAACGCCAACGCGAATTGGCCAAGAAACGCAAAACCGAAGAAAAGCGCCAGCGCAAGCTGAACAAGCCAGAGGGCCAGAGCGACGAGCCCTCGGCCGAAGGCGACGCCGCAGCGGACGCCGGCGACGCGGGCGCGACCCCGCCCACCCCGAACAACGCCGGCTGATCACCCGCCCGCGCAGGCAGCGGGGCCGCATCCCGGCCCTTTTGCCGCAGCCAATCGGATGGTCTCTTTGGCCGCGGCGCGGGCGCTGCCCGGCGCCTCTGCGAACGCCCCTCGCCATCCCCTTCGAAGTGCTGTGCAGCCCTGGCCCTAAAATGCGCGCCTGCCCGGCACCGCCGCCAGGCCCGCAAAGACACCATGACACGCAAGCTCTTCGTCACCACCGCCCTGCCCTACGCCAACGCCAATTTCCACATTGGCCACATCATGGAATACACCCAGGCTGACGTCTGGGTGCGCTACCAGCGCATGCAGGGCCAGCAGGTGCATTTCGTCTGCGCCGACGACGCCCACGGCGCGCCCATCATGATTGCCGCCGAGAAGGCCGGCATCACACCGCAGCAGTTCGTGGCCAATATCGCCGCCGGCCGCAAAGCCTATCTCGACGGCTTCCACATCGCCTTCGACAACTGGCACTCGACCGATGGGCCGGAGAACCACGAGCTGTCCAAGGAGGTCTACAAGGCCTTGCGGCGCAATGAGCTGATCGAGGTGAAGACCATCGAGCAGTTCTTCGACCCTGAGAAGTCCATGTTCCTGCCGGACCGCTTCATCAAGGGCGAATGCCCCAAGTGCGGCGCCAAGGACCAGTACGGTGACAGCTGCGAATCCTGCGGCGCCGTCTACACCCCCACCGAGCTGAAGAACCCCTTCTCGGTGCTGACCGGCGCGACGCCGGTGATGAAGAGCTCAGAGCACTACTTCTTCAAACTCAGCGACCCGCGCTGCGTCGAGTTCCTGGAGCAATGGACGCAAACCCCGGGCCGCCTGCAGTCCGAGGTGCTGAACAAGATCAAGGAATGGTTCACCAAGGATGAAGAAGGCAAGGGCGGCCTGGGCGACTGGGACATCAGCCGCGATGCGCCTTACTTCGGCATCGAGATCCCCGACGCACCGGGCAAGTACTTCTACGTCTGGCTGGACGCGCCCATCGGCTACCTCGCCTCGCTGAAGAACTACTTCGGCAAGACCGGCCAAGACTTCGACGCCTTCATGGCCGACGAGTCGGTCGAGCAGGTGCACTTCATCGGCAAGGACATCACCTATTTCCACACCCTGTTCTGGCCGGCCATGCTGCATTTCAGCGGCCGCAAGACGCCCAACCACGTCTTCGTCCACGGCTTCCTGACCGTCAACAACGGCGAGAAGATGAGCAAGAGCCGCGGCACCGGCCTGGACCCGCTCAAGTACCTCAACCTCGGCATGAACGCCGAGTGGCTGCGCTACTACATCTCGGCCAAGCTGAACTCGCGCGTCGAGGACATCGACTTCAACCCCGATGACTTCGTGGCCCGCGTCAACAGCGATCTGGTCGGCAAGTACGTCAACATCGCCTCGCGCGCCGCTGGCTTCCTGGCCAAGCGCTTCGATGGCCGCCTCTCGGCCGATCTGGGCGTGGAAGGCCGCGCCCTGCTCGACGGTCTGCGCGCCCACAGCGCCACCATCGCCCAGCTGTACGAGGAACGCGAGTTCGGCAAGGCCCTGCGCGAAACCATGTTGCTGGCCGACCGCGTCAACGAGTTCGTCGACCAGAACAAGCCCTGGGAGCTGGCCAAGCAGGAAGGCCAGGACGCCGTGCTGCACGACGTCTGCAGCGTCTGCATCGAGGCCTTCCGCCTGCTGACCATCTACCTCAAGCCCGTGCTTCCGGCCCTGGCGGCCAAGGTGGAGCAGTTCCTGCGCATCGAGCCGCTGCAGTTCGCCGACAGCGCACGCGCCCTCGGCGCCCACCAGATCGGCGCTTACGAGCACCTGATGCAGCGCGTCGACCCCAAGCTGCTGGAAGCCCTGTTCGAAGCCCCGGCCGCCGCAGCGCCTGCCAAGGCTCTGCCCGGTGGCGAAGCGCTGGCCGAAGAGATCAAGATCGACGATTTCACCAAGGTCGATCTGCGCATCGCCAAGATCGTCAAGGCCGAGCATGTGGACGGTTCGGACAAGCTGCTGCGCCTGAGCCTGGACGTGGGCGAAGGTCGCCTGCGCAATGTCTTCAGCGGCATCAAGAGCGCCTACAAGCCCGAAGACCTGGAAGGCAAGCTGACCGTGATGGTGGCCAATCTGGCGCCGCGCAAGATGAAGTTCGGCATCAGCGAAGGCATGGTGCTGGCCGCCAGCCACGCCGATGAAAAGGCCCATCCCGGCATCTTCGTGCT
>JAIXSD010000252.1 GCA_027484885.1 Rubrivivax sp. | reverse complement strand
GTGCCGGCCACCACCGGGGTGGAGAAGCTGGTGCCGACCGAAGCGCCGTTGTTGGTGTAGGCCGCATCAGCCGCCACCGGCGTGGTCGTGCCGCTGTTGGTGGTGCTGAACATGGGGTAGAGGCAGGCGCCGCTGAGGTTGACGCAGTTGCCACCCGGGGCAGCGATGCTGACCTCGGGGCCGATGCTGGAGAAGCCCACCTTGCTGCCGACATGGCGCAGGCCTGTGACCGTGATCACGCCGGGGCAGTTGCCGGGCAAGCCCACCGCCAAGCCCTCGCTGTTGCCGGCGGCGACCACGATGCTGGCGCCGCGCGCGGTGACGGCGCTGATGGCATTGCGATAGAGCAAGCCAGTGCCGGTGGTGCCGCAGGCGCCGCTGCCGCCCAGGCTCATGTTCAGCACCTTGGCGGGGTTGGGATTGCTGGGCAGGCCGGGCACGGCCACGCCGGCCGCCCATTGCATGCCGGCAATGATGTCGGAGTCGTAGCCGCCACATTTGCCGAGCACGCGCACGGGCAGGATCTTCACGCCCCAGGCCACGCCGGCCATGCCCACGCCGTTGTTGGCAGCGGCGGCTATCAGGCCGGCCACACGCGTGCCATGCCAGGAGCTGTTGCTGATGTCACTGGCGTCGCAGCTGCTGCCCAGGGTGCCGGCATTGATGTCGGCCTGGCTGACCCAATCGCCAGGGTCGGAGGCGTCGGCATCGGCGCCGTCGCCATCGTTGGCGGTGGCCGTGGCCTGGGCGCTGGAGGAGTTGAGGCCCACCATGTCGTAGCCGCCGACGATTTGCGCCGCCAGCTCGGGGTGGTCTTTGCGGATGCCGGTGTCGAGCACGGCCACGACGATGCTGCTGTGACCGGTGTTGATGTCCCAGGCGGCCGGTGCATTGATGCTGGACACCACCTCGCCCGGCACGCTGCTCGGGGGCTTGAGGTACCACTGGCCGACGCTGGGCCCGCTGGGCAAGGCGGTGCTGTAGAAGGGATCGTTGGGCACGCGGGTGTGGCGGCGGCGCTGATCGACCACGGCCATTTCCACTTCCGAATCGAGCGCCAGTTGCTGGGCCAGGGCGGCCGAGCTGATGCCGCTGGCAACGATGACATGGGTGCGCTCATCCAGGCTGCGCAGCGCGCGCAAGCCCTGGCGCGTGCGGGCATTGAGGCCGCTGCGCAGGCCCAGGCCGGTGGCACGGGTCTGCGCCACATCCAGGGCCGCGCTGCGGCTCATGGACACCGACATGGCCTTGGCCCGCACGCTGGCCGCCGCCGGCTTGAAGCGCACGATAACGCGGGCCTGCGCCTCGCTGCTGGTCACCGGGCTCGCTGCGGTTTGGGCCGGCACGCTGGGGGCCCAGGCACACACCAGCAAGCTCATCAGGCTCAGGCCAAGGGTTGAGAGTTTCATGGGGCACGCTCCTGGGCCGGATTCGGTTCGGTCTTGCATCACACACCGGGGCGGGCCCTGCGACCCGATCTGGGCCGGCTCACCTCGGCAAAGCTCGCGCCAGTTTAGAGCGGGCACTGGGCGGCCAGCGTAAAGAAAAGATTCCTTTGACACCGCTTGTTGACACAAGCAAAAGCCCCGTTGCCTGCGCCGCCTGGGCGCAAAAAAAGGGCCTTGCCGGTTTGGCAAGGCCCTGGCGGGCGAGGCACACGGCGCACCGCTTGGTGCGCACCCGGCGATGGCGCCGGATCAGGCGGCCCTCATCACTTGGCGATGACGCGCACCATCTCCAGCACCTTGTTCGAGTAGCCCCACTCGTTGTCGTACCAGGCCACCAGCTTGACGAAGGTGCCGTCCAGGGCGATGCCGGCGTCGGCGTCGAAGATGGAGGTGCGGGCGTCACCGCGGAAGTCGGTCGCGACGACCTTCTCTTCGGTGTAACCCAGCACGCCCTTCAGCGCGCCTTCCGATTGCGCCTTGAACTCGGCGCAGATGTCCTTGTACGAGGCTTCGTTGTTCAGCTCAACGGTCAGGTCAACCACCGACACGTCGCTGGTCGGCACGCGGAAGCTCATGCCGGTCAGCTTCTTGTTCAGTTCGGGGATCACCACGCCCACGGCCTTGGCAGCGCCGGTGCTCGACGGGATGATGTTCTCCAGAATGCCGCGGCCGCCGCGCCAGTCCTTGTTGCTCGGGCCGTCCACGGTCTTTTGCGTGGCGGTGGCGGCGTGCACGGTGGTCATCAGGCCGCGCTTGATGCCCCACTTGTCGTTCAGCACCTTGGCCAGCGGGGCCAGGCAGTTGGTGGTGCACGAAGCGTTGGAGATGATGGCTTGGCCGGCGTAGGTGTTGTGGTTCACACCGAACACGAACATCGGGGTGTCGTCCTTCGACGGTGCCGAGAACACCACCTTCTTGGCGCCCGCAGCCAGATGCTTCTCGCCCGAGGCCTTGTCCAGGAACAGGCCGGTGGCTTCGACGACGATGTCGGCGCCGACTTCGTTCCACTTCAGGTTGGCAGGGTCGCGCTCCTGGGTCAGGCGGATGGCACGGCCATTGACAACCAGGGTGTTGCCGTCCACCGAGACTTCACCGTCGAACTTGCCGTGCACGCTGTCGTACTTGAGCATATAGGCCAGGTAGTCAGGCTCGAGCAGGTCGTTGATGCCGACGACTTCGATTTCCTTGAAGTTGGCGATAGCGGCACGGAACACCATGCGGCCGATGCGGCCGAAGCCGTTGATACCGATCTTGATCGTCATGAG
>JAIXSD010000450.1 GCA_027484885.1 Rubrivivax sp. | reverse complement strand
TGGAAGCTCAGGCTGAAGATGGTGGAACCCACGAGGATGAAGACGACGAAGCAGGACAGCTTGGTCGTGCTGTTCAGGGCCTGGCGCAGCAAGCTGGCCGACATGCGGCCGCGCAGGGCCGCCATCAGCAGCGCACCCATGGCACCCATGGCGCCGCCCTCGGTGGGCGTGGCGATGCCCAGGAAGATGGTGCCCAGCACCAGAAAGATCAGCGCCAGTGGCGGGATCAGCACAAAGGTCACCCGCTCGGCCATGCGTGACAGCAGCTTCAGGCCCAGGGCCTTGTTCAGCAGCGAGGCGATGAAGGCCACGCCCACGCCGACCGACATGGCCACGACGATGGTTTCGTCGGTGGGCACGCTGGCCACCACCTCGCCTTTGAGGTACTCGGTGATCTCGCGGTAGTGCTGGCCGAAGAACACGGCCAGTCCGGTCGACACCGCAGCCAAGATGCCCAGAGACTTCAGGCCGCTCTGGCCGTTGTCTTCGCGGATGGAGCGAGCTTCCAGCGGCAAGGCCGGCACCCATTGCGGCTTGAAGACGGCCAGGGCGACGATGTAGAGGGTGTAGAGCCCGGTCAGGATGAAACCTGGCAGGAAGGCTCCCTTGTACATATCGCCCACGCTCTTGCCCAGCTGGTCGGCCAGGATGATGAGCACCAGCGAGGGCGGGATGATTTGGGCCAAGGTCCCGGAGGCCGCGATCACGCCGGAGGCCACGCGCCGGTCATAGCCGTAGCGCAGCATGATGGGCAGGGAGATCAGGCCCATCGAGATGACGGACGCGGCCACCACGCCGGTGGTGGCGGCCAGCAGAGCGCCAACGAAGATCACCGCAAACGCCAGGCCGCCGCGGATGGGGCCGAAGAGCTGGCCGATGGTGTCCAACAGATCCTCGGCCATGCCGGAGCGCTCCAGGATCAGCCCCATCAAGGTGAAGAAGGGAATGGCCAGCAGCGTGTCGTTCTTCATGATGCCGAAGATGCGCAGCGGCAGGGCCTGCATCAGCGAGGCGGGCAGCACATTCAGCTCGATGCCCACAAAGCCGAAGAACAGCCCGCAGGCGCCGAGGCTGAAAGCCACCGGGAAGCCCATGAGCAGGAAAACGATCAGCCCCGCGAACATGATGGGGGCCAGGTTGTTGGCAATGAATTCCATGGTGGGCGTGTCCTCAGGCCTTCTTGTCGGTCGTCGCGCCCTGCGCCTGGGTCTGCGCCGCCTGCTGTTCAGCAGCCAGGCGGATGGCCTCGGCCAGTTCCTCCTCCGGGCTGCGCTGTTGCTGCTTGATGCCGGGGTCGGGCGCGCGGCCTTGCAAGAAAGCGAAGCGCTTGATCAGCTCACTCAGGCCTTGCAGCATCAGCAGGCCGAAGCCCAGCGGAATCAGGGCATAGACCGGCCAAATGATCAGGCCGCCGGCATTGGAGGAAACCTCGCCCGAGCGCCAGGCCTGCAGAAAGTAGGGGGTGCTCAAGAGCAGCACCGTCACGCACATGGGCATCAGGAAGGTCAGCAGGCCGAAGATATCGATCCAGGTCTGCACCCGACGCGAGAAGCGCCCCACGACCACATCGATGCGCACATGTTCGTTGTTGAGCAGGGTGTAGCCGGCGGCCAGCAGGAAAGAGGCCGCGAACAGATACCACTGCAACTCAAGAAAGGCGTTGGAGCTGTAGTTGAAGGCCTTGCGGATGATGGCGTTGACCGCGCTGATCACCGTGGAGGCCAAGACCAGCCAGATGACCCAGCGGCCAATGAAGCGGCTCAGGCCGTCGATCAGGCCCGAGAGTTTGAGAAGGGAATTCACGGCGGTCTCCGATGCGTGTCCCGCGGGCTTTGGGCTCGCGTGCAGTTCTTTTGGGCTCGCTGGTCGATCCGCCCTCAGGGCGGGTGACGCAACGGCAAGCCTGCAATGTAAGAGCTGGGAGGCGGCTTTCGGCCCCGTGCGGGCCCTGTCCTAGGGCAAGTCCTAGGCTGAAGCATCAGCGCATCCGGGGCCGTCCTTTGTCGTGATGCACCTGGGTGGCGATTCGCCATGAAAAAAGGGCCTGCATAGCTGCAGGCCCTTGCGCATCGTTCAGTCTCAGTCAGAGCACCGAAGCGGCGGTGTAAAGGCGGGTCGAGCGTGCGCCCGAGCGGCAAAAAGCCAGGATGGGCTTGGGCAGGCTGCTCAGCAGCTGATGGAACTGCACGATCTCCTCGGGCGACTGGTAGCTGCCGCTGACCGGCAGATGGCGGTACTCCAGACCGGCGGCCAGGGCGGCTGCCTCCATCTGCGCGTTGGTCGGCTGATCCGGGCCGCCTTCAAAGTCAGGGCGGTTGTTGATCACGCTGCGGAAGCCAGCCTGCGCCGCCAGGGCCATGGCCTCGGGCTGCAGTTGCGGCGAGACGCAGAAATCGGGGGCGATGGTTTGCGCGGGCAGGCTCATGGATCTTGGCTGCTCCGGCATCACTGGCTCAGCGCTTGCTTGACTGCGGCGGAAACCAGGCCCATTTCGGCCTTGCCGGCCAGCTGTGCCTTGACGGCGCCCATGACCTTGCCCATATCGCCCGGGCCCTTGGCGCCCAGCTCGGTCACGATGGCTTGAACGGCTGCGGCCACTTCCTCAGCCGACATGCGCTGCGGCAGGTAGGGCTCCAGCACCAGCAGTTCGGCTTGTTCCTTCTCTGCCAGGTCAGGGCGGCCGCCCGCGTTGAACTGGCTGATGGAATCCTTGCGCTGCTTGATCAGCTTGTCGACGATGGCGATCACGCCGGCTTCATCCAGCTCCACGCGCTCATCGACTTCTTTTTGCTTGATGGCGGCGAGCAGACCCCGAATGGTGGTCAGGCGCTCGCTGTCCTTGGCCCGCATGGCGGCCTTCATGTCGTCGGTGATGCGTTCTTTCAAGCTCATGGCGAATCCTGGATGTCTTGGAATGGTTGGTGGCACTGCACAAGGGCCCAAGGTGCTCGGCGCGCAGTGTGCCTGCGTTTGTGCAGGTTTGAGATCAAAAAAAACCCGCTACAGCGTCCTGTGCGGGTTTTTTCGGCCGTTTGGCGATTCCCGTAGGAACTGCCGGGGCGATCAGGCGATCAGTACAGCTTCTTCGGCAGCTGCATGCTGCGGACGCGCTTGTAGTGACGCTTGACGGCGGCTGCCTTCTTGCGCTTACGCTCAGCCGTGGGCTTCTCGTAAAACTCGCGGGCGCGCAGGTCGGTCAGCAGGCCCAGTTTTTCGATAGTGCGCTTGAAACGGCGCAGGGCCACATCAAACGGCTCGTTCTCTTTGACGCGAATCGTGGTCATGAAAAGGTAGTTCCTTCAATATGCGCTCGGTGTTCGCCAAGTACTTCATTCAAGACATTTTGAATTCAGTGTCTGAAACGGCTTATCCGGATTCCGCTTCAGAAGCGTTGCGAATCGACGCGCAGGGTTTGCCAGCAAAGACGAAGATTGTAGCCTGATTTTCAAGCGATTGCGGTATTTGCATGCAAAGAGCGCGCGCAGGCTGCCGCGCTGGCCCAGGCCCACTGGAAGTTGTAGCCCCCCAGCCAGCCGGTCACGTCCACCACCTCGCCGATGAAATACAGGCCCGGCACCCGTTTGCTCTCCATGTTTTGCGAGTTCAGCTCGCGCGTGTCGACGCCGCCGCGCATGACCTCGGCTTTGCGCCAACCCTCGCTGCCATTGGGCACCAGCGGCCAGGCTTGCAGCTGCTGCGCCAGGTTTTGCAGGTCTTTGTCTTTGCATTCTGGCATGGGGCGCTGGCTGGCGAGGCCCAGGCGTTCCAGCCAGGCCTGGGCCAAGCGCTGCGGGAACAGGCTGGCCAGCTCATTGCCCAGCTGCCGCTTGGATTCCTGCTTGGCGCTCTGCAGCAGGGCCAGCAGCTGGTGCTCGGGTGCCAGATCAATCTGCAAGGCCTGGCCTTCGGTCCAGAAGCTGGAGATTTGCAAGATGGCCGGGCCGCTCAAGCCGCGGTGGGTGAAGAGCAGGTCTTCCAGAAAGCGTGCCTTGCCCTTGCCCTGGCCGGTGCTGACCGCGACCGGAAGCGACAAGCCGGCCAGCGCCGAAAAAGGCGCCCACACCTGCTCGCCGAAGGTCAGGGGCACCAGGGCCGGGCGGGGTTCGACGATGGCATGACCGAAACGCTTGGCCAGGCGCAGGCCCCAATCGGTGGCGCCGATCTTGGGCACCGGTAGGCCGCCTGTGGCCACCACCACCGAGTGCGCG
>JAIXSD010000625.1 GCA_027484885.1 Rubrivivax sp. | reverse complement strand
TCTCAGTTTTCGTTCAGCCTCACCGCCCCGTGACCTCCGCACTCCTCAGCCCCATCTCCCTCGGCGCCTCCGCGTCGGCCGGTCAGGCCGGCTTTGTGGCGGGCCACAAGGCGGCGGCCCCGACCAGCAGCCCAGCGGCCGAGGCTGTGAACGAGATCTCAGGGCGGGCCTACACGCCCGGTTCTGGCGGCCTGCCGGTGGATCCGCAAGCCGCGCGCCGCAAGCGTGGCTTTCTGCTGGTGGTGCTGGGCCTGCATGTGCTGTTCGGCGCCGGGCTGTTGGTGCGCCGGGCCCTGCCGGCACAAGAGAAACCCGCGCCAATCCAGGTCAGCCTGATCTCACCGCCCAAGCCCGCGGCGCCAGCGCCGCTGCCCACACCGCCGGCCCCCCAACTGCCCAAGCTCGCGCCCATGCCGGCCCCGGTGATCCCGCCCCTGGTGACACCGCCCATCACCGCCCCTGCCCCCGTGGCCGCGCAGGTCATCAGCAGCGAGCCGCCGGCCGCCCGCGCACCGGCTCAAGCGCCCGCCGCCGCCCCCAACCCCGCGCCAGTGCAGGCCCTGGTGACGCCGCCAGCCCCGCCCGCCGTGCACCAGGTGCCGCCCAACGCGGTGCGCTACCTGGCCGAGCCGCGCCTGAACATGCCGCTGCTGTCACGCCGCACGGGTGAGCAAGGCATCGTGCACCTGCGCATCCTGGTCGATGCCCAGGGCCGCCTGAAGGAAGCCACGGTCAAGAAGAGCTCCGGCTTCGAGCGCCTCGACAAGGCAGCGCTGGAAGACATCCGCAGCGCCCGCTTCTCGCCCTATCTGCTGCAAGGTCAGCCGGTCGAGTGGGAAACCACAGCCTTGCTGTCCTACGAGTTGGAGCGTTAGACCGCCAGACTCGCCCACGGCCTGCGGGCCCAGAGCCGGGCCCGAGCCCCGTTCGCATTTTTTGATATCCCAGCTCCAGCCAGCCAACTCGCAGCCGCGAGCCAGCCCGCCACGCAACACAAGTTCGCAGCGCTCCCGAGGCCACCACAGCCCGGGTCGGGGCTGCGCCATGTTCCACATCGATCCGTTTGTACGTTCAGGAGTTCCTTCCATGTCCCGCACCAAGTCGCGCCCCGCACACCGTCAAGCCCTGCTGCCCCTGGGCGCCCTGGCCGCCGGCTTCGGCCTGGCCAGCGCCAGCCTGGCCCAGACCGCGCCCCCGGCCGAGCCGGCCAAGGCCGAGAACGCCCTGCCCATCGTGCGCACCAAGGCCAGCGCCGAGCCCGCCGGCAAAGACGCCTACCAAGCCACCGACACCCGCATCGGCAAGGGCAAGCAAGAGCTGCGTGACATTCCTCAGTCCATCACGGTCGTGACGGAGAAGCTGATGGATGACCGCAAGCTGGACAACGTGAAGGAAGTGCTGAAGAACACCTCGGGCATCACCTTCCAGGCGGCCGAAGGCGGGGAAGAAGACATCAAGCTGCGCGGCATCTCGCTGCAAAGCACGGGTGACATCTTCATCGACGGCATGCGCGACCCTGCCTTCTACGAGCGCGACACTTTCTTCCTGGACCGCATCGAAGTGCTGCGCGGTTCGGCCTCCATGCTGTTCGGCCGCGGCTCCACGGGCGGTGCCGTGAACCAGGTGACCAAGCAGGCTCGCCTGCTGAACGAGAACCAGATCGATGTGTCCGTGGGCAACCACGGTGCCGTGCGCACCCTGGGTGATTTCAACCTGCGCACCGGCGACTCCTCGGCCCTGCGCATGGATGCCATGGTCACACGCGCTGACAACAATGGCGCCGGCTCGTCCATCAACAAGGCCGGCCTGGCAGGCAACTACCGATGGGGCATTGGCGAGCAGGATGAGTTCAGCGTCACCGTGTTCGCTCTGGACAACCAGAACGGCATCAACTACGGCCTGCCCTGGGTGCGCCCCACGGTGAGCTCCCCAGCCAGTACCTCCACCCTGGTGCCGATGGACCCGGACAGCTACTACGGCATGAGCAGCGATCAGAACGACGGCTCGGCCAAGTTCGCCATGGTCTCGCACACCCACCGCTTCAACAGCGATGTGGAACTGATCACCAAGCTGCGCTACGCCAGCTACACCCGTGACATGCGCGCCAGCCTGATCCGCTTCGGCGGCGCCGCCGTGCAGCCGGATCGCACGGCCGTGTCCCTGGCCACGCTCAGCCCCAGCACCGTGCTGACGCGCAGCCTGATGCTCAAAAAGCAGGACATGCAAACCGTCACCGCGCAGACCGACCTGAGCGCCAAGTTCAGCGCCCTGGGCTTCAAGCACTACCTGCAGGCCGGCGCCGATTTCGCCAACGAGAAAAAGCAAGTCTTCGCCGCCGTGGGAACCCAGCCGAGCAAGCCGAACACCAGCGTCGGCACGCCTGCAGACGGCGCTTCCTACGACGAAACCCTGCGCAGCTTCCGCACCGGCAGCGACTACGTCTCCAAGGGCTATGGCGGCTATGTGCAAGACATGGTCACGCTGGCACCGACCTGGAAACTGCTGGCCGGCCTGCGCTACGACCACCTGAAGGGTGACTACAACAGCTACTCGGCCACCGCCCCGATCGTCACCACCAACTACGTGATGAAGGTGTCGGAGTGGAGCCAGCGCGCCGCCGTGCTGTTCCAGCCCAACGCCCAGCTGTCCTTCCACCTGATGGGTGCCACCTCGTTCAACACCTCGGGTGACGCCTACTCGCTGGGCGCGCAGAACAAGGACGTGCCACCCGAGAAGTCGGTCAACGTGGAGTTGGGCGCCAACTACGACAGCGCCGACGGCAAGCTGAGCACCCGCGTGGGCATCTTCCGCGCCACCAAGCTGCACGAGCGCAACACCGATCCGCTGAACAACAACGTGATCATCCTCTCGGGCAAGCGCCATGCCGCTGGCATCGACGTGGACGTGGCCGGCCGCATCACGCCGGAATGGGAGATCTTCGGCAACTTCACCTGGATGCCGGTGGCCAAGATCGACATCGGCGCCCAGGGCTCGGAAGGCCAGGGCACCCGCCCCTCGCTGACCCCTCGCTACTCGGGCAGCCTGTGGACCACCTACCAACTGACGCCTCAGCTGCGCATCGGTGGTGGCCTGAACGGCCGCAGCGGCCAGCAGCCCAATCGCAACCCTGGCTTCTACGCACCCAAGTTCATCACCACCGACCTGATGGCCGAATACGCTGTGATTCGCGACACTTTGTTGTTCAAGCTCAACGTCAGCAATGTGAGCAACAAGCACTATGCTGATCAGCTGTACACGGCCTTCTACGTGCCCGGCTCCGGCCGCCTGGTGAACCTCACCGGCACCTACAAGTTCTGACCCATGGTCAGTTGCTGATCTGACAGGCCCGGGTTCGCTCGGGCCTTTTTTCTTTTTCACCCCGATCACCATGTTGCTGAAAATCGCCGAGCTCCTCAGTCCCGCTGACGTGCAGCAGGCCCGCGATCTGCTGGACCAGGCGGACTGGCAGAACGGCCGCCTCACCGCCGGCGCGCAGGCCGCACAGGTCAAGAACAACCAGCAGCTGCCGGTTGGCAGCGAATCGGCGCGCGCGCTGCAAGCCATGTTGCTGAAGGCACTGGAGGGCCACGCGACCTTCTTCTCCGCGGCCCTGCCCAAGCGCCTGCTGCCGCCCATGTTCAACCGCTATGCCGGCGAGGCCAACACCTACGGCAACCACATCGACCAGGCGATTCGCTATGTGCCCGGCACCGGCCAGCGCGTGCGCACCGACATCTCCTGCACGGTCTTCCTCAGCGGACCCGAGGAGTACGAAGGCGGCGAGCTGGTGATTGCCGACACCTACGGCGAGCAGCGCGTCAAGCTCGCAGCCGGCGATGCCGTGCTCTACCCCGGCACCAGCGTGCACCGCGTCGAGCCGGTCACGCGCGGCGCCCGCCTGGCCAGCTTCTTCTGGATCGAGAGCATGGTGCGCAGCGATGAGCAACGCCGCCTGTTGTTCGAGATGGACCAGGCCTTGATGCAGCTGCGCAGCGAGCATGGCGATGGTGACGCCGCGGTCCAGCTGACCGGCACGTACCACAACCTCCTGCGCATGTGGGCCGACACATGATGAGCGAGGCCAAGCCCGAACTCTCGCCGCTGCAGGACATCCCTGCCGGCATCGCCAACCTCGCCGATTTCGAAGCCCATGGCCAGGCCGCCGTCGCGCCCGAGCACTGGGCGTACCTGAACGGCGGCGCCGGCGACGAGATCACGCTGCGCGGCAACCGCAGCGCCTGGGACGCGATCCAGCTGCAGCCGCGCGTGCTGCGAGATCTGGCCGGTGGCCACACGCGCAGCGAGCTGCTGGGCCGCACGCTGGCCCACCCCATCCTGCTGGCGCCCATTGCCTACCAGCGCCTGGCCCATGCCGATGGCGAGCTGGCCAGCGCCTACGCCGCGGCCGCACAGCAAGCGGGCATGGTGCTGAGCGCCCAGTCCAGCATGCCGATGGAGGCGATTGCCCAAGCCTTTCACGACGAGCCGAGCAGCGGCCCGCTGTGGTTCCAGCTCTACTGGCGCGACGA
>JAIXSD010000629.1 GCA_027484885.1 Rubrivivax sp. | reverse complement strand
CATCGGCCCTTGCGGCTACGCTTCGCGCCCACCCTCCACAGCGGCGCTCACGACGGTATGGACAAGAACTCGAGTGGCTGGCTCCATGGTTTCATCGGCGTGCTGATCTTCAGTGGCTCACTCCCGGCCACGCGGCTGGCGGTGCTGGATTTCGACCCGCTGTTCCTCACGGTGGCCCGCGCCAGCATTGCCGGTCTGCTGGGCCTGGGCTTGCTGTTGCTGCTGGCCCAGCCGCGGCCGACGGCGGCGCAGTGGCGTTCTCTGTCGGTGGTGGCCCTGGGCGTGGTGCTGGGCTTCCCCTTGCTCACGGCCCTGGCCTTGCAGGAGATGAGCGCCGCACATTCCATCGTCTTTCTGGGCCTGCTGCCTCTGAGTACGGCTGCGTTCGGTGTCTGGCGCGGTGGCGAGCGGCCGCGCCTGGTGTTCTGGGTGTTTTCGCTGCTGGGCAGCCTGATGGTGGTCGGTTTTGCACTTTCGCAGGGCCTGAGCCTGGCGCCGCGCGGCGACGCGCTGATGTTGCTGGCCATCCTGGCCTGCGGTCTGGGCTATGCCGAGGGGGCGCGGCTCTCGCGCAGCCTGGGCGGCTGGCAGGTGATTTGCTGGGCCCTGGTTCTGGCCCTGCCCTTGATGCTGGCCTTGACTTGGTGGCGCTTGCCGGCGAGCTGGGGCGGCATCGGCTTGCCGGCCTGGTTCGGGCTGGCCTATGTTTCGCTCTTCAGCATGCTGATTGGCTTTGTGTTCTGGTACCGCGGCCTGGCCCAGGGTGGGATTGCCCGCGTGGGTCAGTTGCAGCTTTTGCAGCCGCTGTTCGGCCTGGCCTTGGCGGCCGGCTTGCTTGGTGAGTCGGTGAGCCCGGCCATGCTGGGCGTGACGGTGGCGGTGATTCTCTGTGTGGCCGGAGCGCGGCACTTTGGGCGCTGAAGCGCGCCGGGGATCAGACGAGATCTAGCGCCCCCAAGACCCCGCCGCCCAGCACCATCCAGACTAGGCTGATGCGGGTCTTGAGTGTCAGCAGCACCGTGCCGGCCATCAGGGCCAGGGTGGCGAGCCGGTGCTCGGGCAGGCGCAGGTAAGGCTCGGCCAACAGCCAGCCCGTGGCCAGCATCAGGCCCAGGGTCAGGGGCGCCATGCCGGCCGAGAAGGCGCGCACGCCCAGGCTGTCTTTGTTGCGGCGCGCCCAGCGTGTGGCGGCCAGCACCAGGGTGGTGGAGGGCAGCATGATGCCGGCCATGGCGGCGAAGGCGCCGCTCAGGCCGGCCACATTCCAGCCCAGCACCGCCACGAAGAGGATGTTGGGCCCGGGCGCGGCCTGGGCCAGGGCGATCGAGGAGGTGAACTCGGTGTCGCTGAGCCAGTGGCGGTCGCCGACGAGAAAGCGGTGCATCTCGGGCGCCGTGGTGATGGCGCCGCCGATGGACAGCAGGGACAGGGTTAGAAAGTGCAGGAAGAGGTCGATCAGGTCGACATGGGCGCTGGCCAGCATCTCGGATTCAGCTTTCCGTGCTCGGCTTGGCCTTCAGACCGCGCCAGGCGGCTGCCATGCCCAGGCCACCCAGGAGCAACACCAGCCAAGGCAAGGGCAGGCGCAGCCAGACCACGGCCAGCAGCGTGGACAGGGCCAGCAGAGCCGCCATGACCCGGCCCATGGGGTTGCGGCGCACGGCCGGCAACAGCTTGAGGCCGGTGGCCAGGATCAAGCCTGCCGAGACTGCACCCATGCCGCGCAGGGCATTGCCCACCACCGGGTGCTGGGACACGCTGCCGTAGAGCGCCGCCATGCTCAGCACCAGGACTGAGGGCAGGACGAACATGCCCGCCAGGGCCGCAAACGCGCCGCGCAGGCCGAAGTAGCGGTCGCCGATCATCAGCGAGATGTTCACCACATTGGGCCCGGGCAGCACTTGGGCGATGGCCAGGGTCTCGACGAACTCCTCGCGCGTCATCCAGCCCAGACGCTCCACCAACTCGCGCTGCGCCACCGCCAGCACGCCGCCAAAGCCCTGCAGGGCCAGGCGGTTGAAAGCCAGGTAGAGGGCCCAGAGCGAGGCCGGGCGTTGCGGCGCGCTGGCCGCCTCGGGCGCGCTCATCGCAGCACTTTCAGCGCTTCCGGGTTGACGATGTTGGTCGGTTCGCTCTTGATGAAGTTCAGGATGTTGTCGAATGCGGCGTTGAAATACAGCTCATAGCTGTCTTGCTCGACATAGCCGATGTGCGGGGTGCAGACGGCGTTCTCCAGTCGCAGCAGCGGGTGGCCTTGCAGGATGGGCTCGCTCTCAAAGACATCGATGGCGGCCATGCCGGGGCGGCCGCGGTTCAGGGCGGAGACGAGGGCGCCATCGGTCAGCAGCTCGGCCCGCGAGGTGTTGACCAGCAGGGCGGTCGGCTTCATGCGGGCCAGGTCTTCCGGGGTGATCATGCCGCGGGTGGCATCACACAGGCGCAGATGCAGGCTCAACACATCGCTGCTGGCGAAAAAGGCCTCGCGGCTCTCGGCCGCCATGAGCCCATCGCTCTGCGCGCGCAAGCGCGAGGCCTCGCTGCCCCAGACCTGCACCTGCATGCCAAAGGCCCGGCCATAGCCAGCCAGGATCTGGCCGATCTTGCCGTAGCCCCAGATGCCCAGCGTCTTGCCACGCAAGACCATGCCGACGCCGAAGTTGGGCGGCATGGACGCGGCCTTGAGCCCGGCCTGTTGCCAGGCGCCATGCTTGAGGTTGCCGATGTATTGCGGCAGGCGACGCATCGAGGCCATGATCAGGGCCCAGGTCAGCTCGGCCGGCGCCACCGGCGAGCCCACACCTTCGGCCACCGCAATGCCCAGGCGGGTGCAGGCTTCGATGTCGATGTGGTTGCCGACGCGCCCGGTCTGGGCAATCAGCTTGAGCTTGGGCAGCTTCTCCAGCAGCTGACGCGGGAATTGGGTGCGCTCGCGAATCAGCACCAGCACCTCGGCGTCACGCAGCCGTATCGACAGCTG
>JAIXSD010000257.1 GCA_027484885.1 Rubrivivax sp. | reverse complement strand
TCTTGTTTGGCACATGGGGCGTCATCTCGACAAAGCGCCCCTCCGACATATTGCGTCCGCGCACGTCCTGGCAGACGAGGATGTAGCCGGCCTTGAGGAAATCCTCGCTGGGCGCCAGGCGGCCGCTGTAGCGATCCGAGCCATAGGGCGCGCAGCTGTAGGGCGTGCGCGTCATCAGGATGGGGTACTTCTTGCTGCTGTCCTTGGGCACGTAGACCGTGGTGGCCAGGCGCACGCCGTCGCGCACCGGGATGCGGTACTCGTACTTGGTGTAGTTGGCCTTGAAGTCATAGGGCGCCGGCGCGGCGCTGCCCGAAGAAGCACCGGATGCTTGAGCCAGCACCGCGCCAGAACCCAAGAGCAAGCAAGCAAACAGGGCGGCGGACGCCACCGGCGAAGAAGAGCGCATGGGCATGAAAAGACCTTGAGGTGTGCAGAGTCACGAAGTCGGCGCCAGGCGCAGAGCCGGCGTCGGCGGCCTCTCGCAAGACCTGACCCCCTGCCCTCGCGCGCCACCAGATGCTTGGCGATTGGGCCACGCGCGCAGCCCCTTGCGAAGCACGTATTTGCCCGACATGACTTTTGACATCCACGGCAGCGCGACCCGCTGCCGGCCTGCCCGGCTGGGCTGACAATGCAGCGATGAACAGCAGCCCTGTCTCCACGTCCTCAGCCGCCGCCTCGGCCAGCCGCGGGGTTCTTTTCGCCGCCCTGTCCTACACCCTCTGGGGCCTGTTCCCGCTCTACTTCAAGCAGATCGCCCAGGTACCCTCGCTGGAGGTGGTGGCCCACCGCACGCTCTGGTGCCTGATCTTTCTGCTGGGGGTGCTGACGGTGCTCAAGCGCTGGGCCTGGCTGGGCCAGGTGCTGCGCCAGCCCAAGGTGCTGGCGGCTTTTTTGCTCTCGGCCCTGCTGCTGTCGGTCAACTGGCTGACCTACGTCTGGGCGGTGCAGAACGACCATGTGCTGGACGCCAGCCTGGGCTATTTCATCAACCCCCTGGTCAATGTGGCCCTGGGCTTTGCGGTGCTGCATGAACGGCCGCGGCCGCTGCAGTGGCTGGCCGTGGCCCTGGCGGCGGCGGGCGTGCTGTGGTTGACGCTGCAGACTGGCCGCCCGCCCTGGGTGGCCCTGGTACTGGCGGCGAGCTTTGGGGTCTACGGCCTGCTGCGCAAGATCGCCAGCCTGGGCGCGCTGGAAGGCCTGACCCTGGAGACCTTGCTGCTGGCGCCCCTGGCAGCCGCCGCCATGGCCTGGTGGACCTGGCAAGGCCAGAGCGCTTTGTCGCATGGCGCGGAGGCGCCCTCCACCCTGCTGTGGCTCTTGTTCGCCGGCCCGCTGACGGCCGCGCCCCTGCTGCTCTTCGCCGCTGGTGCGCGGCGCATTCCCATGGCCACGCTGGGCCTGCTGCAGTACATCTCGCCCAGCATCCAGTTCATGCTGGGCGTGTGGCTGTACCACGAGCCATTTGCAGCAACGCGCCTGGTGGGCTTTGGCCTGATCTGGGCGGCACTGGCGATCTACAGCGTCGAAGGCCTGTTCCGCAGCAGGCAGGCTGCGTCCGCAGCGGCTTGAATCATGGCCGTGCGGCCCTCGGGCGTGTGATTCAGGCGGCAGGGGCTCGGGCCATGAGCGCAGCAAGCCCGGTACTCAGCGCTGGCAACAACGCGATCAGCAGTGTGCCCACAAAGATGGCCAGCATGGCCGGCAAGACCGCCCGGCCCACGTAGCGGATGGACTTGCCGAACATGGCGGCAGCGAAATAGATGTTCATGCCCGCCGGCGGGCAGAGGAAGCCGACCTCCATCGCCGCCAGGAAGATGATGCCGAAGTGGACCGGGTCGATGCCATAGCTCTGGGCCAGCGGGAGCAGCAGAGGCACCAACACCGCGATGGCGGCGAAGATCTCCATCAAAGCGGCGGCCACGAACAGGAAGGCGCACAGGGCCAGCAGGAACAGGTACTTGTTGGGAATCGCCCACTGCACCCACTCCACGGCCAGATCGGGGATGCCGGCATCGACCAGGAAATTGGTCAGCGCCAGGGCCATGCCCAGAATCAGCATCACGCCGCCGATCAGCTGCGCGCATTCCGAAAGGCAGCGCCCGAGCAGGCGCGCGCTGAGCTCACGGTGTGCCACAGCCTGGGTCAGCAGCGCATAGGCTGCCGTCAGTGCGGCACTTTCGGTGGGCGTGGCCAAGCCGCCGGCCAGCGAGCCGATGGCCACCACCGGCGCCAGCAGCTCCCATTTGGCAGCCCAGGCCGCCGCCAGCGCCTGGCGAGCATTCGGGCGCGCACCGGTCACCGAGGCCGCACTCGCACTGCCCCGCAGAAAGCCGCCGAACAGCAGCAGGCACGCCACCATCACCAGCGCCGGCAGCAAGCCGGCCAGGAACATGTCCATGATGGGCACCCGGGCGATCACCGCATACATGATCAAGGGCACCGAGGGGGCCAGGAGCACACCCAGGGCGCTGGCACTGGTGACCAGGCCGATGCCGCGCTCCTCCGGGTAGCCGGCATTGCGCAACAAGGGTAGCAGCAAGCCGCCCAGCGCCAAAATGGTGACGCCGCTGCCCCCCGTGAAGGCCGTGAACGCCGAGCACAGCACCGCGGCTGCCAGCACCGTGCCGCGCGCGCCACCACCGAACACGGCCACGAAGAGCGCACCCAAGCGCTGCGCCGCCCCGGTGCGCGCCATCACCAGGCCGGCCAGGGTGAACAAGGGCAGCGCCGGCAGCGAGGGGTTGACCGTGATCTGGTAGTGCGACAAAGCGATGGACGCCAACGGCAGGCCATCACTCCAGAACAAGGCCAGCGCCAGGCCGCCCAGCACCGCGAACACCGGCGCACCGGCCACGAGCGCAAGCAGGAGCAGCGCCAAGGCCAGCCACAGCCGGCCGCCCTGACCATCAACCAGAGCGGCCAGCAAGCAGCCGCCCAGCGCCAGCAACAAGCCGCAGGCAATCTGAGGCAAAGGACGGGTTGCGCAGCGCATGCCCAGCTTCAAGCCCAGCCAGGCGAAACCCAGAGGCATGCAGGCCTGCACCCACCAGACCGGCAGCCCGTAGGCCAGCGGATGCGCGGTTTCGATCTCGCTGGCCACAAAGCGCCAGCTGGCCCAAGTCAACATGCCGCACAACAGGGCCGAGCCGCCTTTGGCGAAGGCCTGCACCCACCGCTGTTGGCGCTCGCTGCCCCGCTGGGCCAGGCTGCTGCCCAGCGTGCTCAGATGGCCGTGGCGCTCGGCCGCGATCGCACCGAACATGGCCAGAAGCAGACCCAGGTGCTGCACCAGCACGGGTGCGTTCTCGATGCCCCTGCCCATCACGGGGCGCAGCGCCAGCTCGGCCAGCGGCAGCAACACCATCAGCGCGAGAGCCAGAGAAGCCAGGCCTTCGTCAACCCGGACCAGGCCTGGCGCGAAGGGGCTGACGCTCGGCGGCGTGCGGGACGGGTCCGGCGCCCCTTCCAAACGCATGCTCACTGCCCCTTGCCGGCGCGGTAGGCCTTGAGGTGCTGAAAGACCTCATCAAAGGTCTCGGCGGGCACCATGCTGCCGCGAATGCGTGGGTAGAGGCGCTCAGCCAGCTCGCTCCACTCGCGCATCTGCTCGGGCGTGGGCTTGTTGACTTTGAGGCCGCGCTTCTTCATGGCCTCGACCGCTTCGTCCACCTCGCGGCGCGCTTGCTGGCGCATGGCCAGACCGGCCTTTTCACCGCCGACCTTGAGCGCCTGCTGGGCCGCCGGGCTCATGGCGTCCCAGGCTTTCTTGGTGACCACCAAGGCGCCCACGATGGGCGCCCAATTGATGTCCAGCATGTTCGACGCCGTGTTGTAGATCTGGCTGGCCAGCGCGAAATACGGTGTGGCGGGCACCACATTGATCATGCCGGTCTGCATGGCCGGCAGGATATCGGCAGTTTCCAGCGGCACCGGTGTGTAGCCCAGGTTCTTCATGATGGCCTGCTGCTCGGGCTCCGAACCCCAGGCAAAGAACTTCATGCGTTTGAAGTCTTCGGGCCGCTGGGCCGGCTCCTTGGAGAAGAATCGCACCCAGCCTGCATCGCCCCAGGCCACCACCACAAAGCCTCGCTCCAGAAAACGCTGCTCCATGGCCGGGCGCATCTTCTCGCGCACATGGTCAACCTCCTCCCAGCCACGAAACAGCAAAGGCAGGTTCTGCAGGGCGGCCACGGTGGGCTCGATCTCGCGCAAGCCCACCACCGACATCAGCGCGCCTTGCAACTGGCCGATGCGCATGCGACGCGCCAGCTCGGCCTCGCCGCCCTGGCTGCCATCGGTGAAAACCGTGAACCGGGCTTGGCTGCCCTGCGCGGCGCGCCAGCCCTCGCCCATCTCCATCAGCTGCTGGTGGTACTGCGAGTTCTTGGGCACCAGGCTGCCAATGCGCAGCTGCACCGGTGCTTGCGCCCAGCTCGCGCTGGCGGTGCACAGGGCCAGAATGCAGGCGGCGGCATGGCGGCGGTGGAGTCGGGTCATGTTGATTTAAAAGTTAGGTTGATCAGCGCAGGCTGAGGCGGCGGGCCGCTGCAGCCTCAGAACAAATCGTCAGCACTGT
This sequence comes from Rubrivivax sp., assembly GCA_027484885.1. Lineage (GTDB taxonomy): Bacteria > Pseudomonadota > Gammaproteobacteria > Burkholderiales > Burkholderiaceae_C > Paucibacter_A. Next base: position 1,090 of record JAIXSD010000257.1, on the reverse strand, counting down.
CGAGCAGCCACTGCGCGCGGTGTCGCATCAGCTGGTTGCCCAGGCTGTTGCCGGGAACGGCCAGGGCCTGGCGCAACAAGGCCTCGAAGGCCGCACGGTCGCCTGCGGGCTGGGCCAGCGACTCGGCCTGGCCGACATACACGCCGGCGTTGCGGCCGGCCGCGGCCGTGAGCGCTTGCGCGAACAAGGCCTCGGCACGACGGCTGCTGCCGCCGGGGCGCGCGGCTTCCAGCGTGCCCAGCAGAGCGGCCAGTGCGCCCTCGCCATGCAGGGGCTGGGTGGCAAAAGCCAGCTCGGCCAGGCGCTGGGCCTGCGGCAGATCGGCCACGATATCCGGGCTGTGCTTGGACAAGGAGATGTAGGCCGCCCAGGAAGCGGCGGCCCAGTAGGCCAGGCCCACCTGCTCGCTCGGCAGCGGCGGCAGCGGCTGCGCCGTCTGCAAGGCTTGGCGCAATCCACCGCCATGCCGGGCTTCCAAGGCCGCCATGGCATGGCGATGGGCGCGCAGATACAGACCTGCCGCGCGCTGGCGCAGGAGCAGCGCGGCGCGAGCGTCGCGGCTTTCCAGGCGCTCGGCCTCGAAAGCCACGAAGGCATAGGCGTACTGCGTGAAACCGCCGGCCACCGATTCGGCCAGGGCCAGATGGTCCGGCGTCTGGCGCAACAGAGATTCGGACAGCTTCAAGTAGAAGGCGGCGGATTCGCGCGCCAGCCCCAGGTCTTCCTCTTCCACCTGACCCTGGCCGGCCAGCTCGTCGGCGACGCTGCGAACCAACATCAGCCGAGGCGAACAAGCACTGAGCAGGCTTGCCAGCAGCAGCAAGCCGAAAAGTCGGGCCATCATGGAATCCAGGGCGTGAGAGGGGCGACCGCAGCGGCGGTCGCAAGCAGCCATGGCGGGCGAGTCTAGACAGGCTTGATGAACAAGGCGTGACGCTGCACGCATCGACCTGTCACACAGCTTGCCGATACTGCGGCGGCCATGCCGATCGATGACTCCCGCCTCAAACTGCCTGCGCCACACGCTGCGGACCGCAGCGCCCCACACCAACATTTGCGAGACGCGGCGCAAGGCTTGGACACCGAGCCG
>JAIXSD010000412.1 GCA_027484885.1 Rubrivivax sp. | reverse complement strand
TTGTCGCGGCTGAGCACGACCAGGCGGGTCGGTTCGACCCGCACCGCGCCTTCGCGCTCGAAGCTTTTGAGCTCCTGATTCACCCGCTGGCGCGAGGCGCCCAGCAGCTGCGCCAGGTCCTCTTGCGCCAGTTGCAGGCCGATGCGGATTTCGTCGCCCTGTGGCTCGCCGTAGGAGCGGGCCAGAAAGATGATCTGTTTGGCCAGGCGCGAGGCCAGAGGCCGGGTGTTCAGGTCTTCCACCATGTCGAACATCAGGCGCAGGCGGCGGCAGTTCAGGCGCAGCAGCGCATCGTAAAGCTCGGTGTGGCGTTGCAGCAGCTCGCGGAAATCGGGTTTGCGGATCACCAGCAAGGTGGTGTCGCCGTGGACGCTGGCATCGTGGGTGCGGGGCAGGCCGTCGAACAAGGCGATGTCGCCAAACCAGGTGCCGGGTTCGACATAGGTCAGGGCAATCTGCTTGCCGGCCAGTGACACCGAGCTCACCCGCACCGCGCCCTTGGCCACGGCCATCCATTCCTCGGCGGGTTCGCCACGGCAGGAGAGCAGGGCGCCGTCGCTGAGCCGGCGCACCGAGGCGCGGGAGAGGATGTCTTCGCGCAAGGCCGCCGACAGCTTGGAGAACCACGGACCTGTTTCGATGTTGTTGCGTTCTGTCAGTGTAAGGACCGTGCTGTTCATGCTTTGTCGCTGTCGAGACAGCCGGAATGTGCTGTCGAAGTGTTGATTGTCCATGAGCTGTTGCAGGCCGTCGGGCGCCTGGCAGACAGGAAAAGCCATGGAAAACCCAGGCACTTGCGGACCCGGTGAAATTGGCCCGGGAAGGCCGTCTGTTTCGCGCTTTGGGCCGGCAGCGCCGGCGGCGCTGCGTGCTAGAGTGAGTCAAACAACATCTCACTCCGGCATGGACCGAGCTCCCGCACCGCCCACCTTCACCTGGCGCCATCCCCGATCCATCGCGCCTTTGCTGCTGGGTCTGAGTCTGGGCCTGTGTGGGCCCGTCAGGGCGCTGGGCGTGGACAGCCCGCTGACCCAGTCGGCTCTGGGCCAAGCGCTCAACCTGGCCTTCCCCGTGCTACTGAAAGCCGGCGAGCGCCTGACACCCGAATGCGTGCACGCCGAGGTCTTTGCCGGCGAGGTGCGCGTGCCTCAGCACCTCTTGCAGATCGTGCTGGAAGGTGAGAGCGAAGGCATGGTGCGCGCCGTGCGCCTGTACAGCCCGGTGGCCATCAACGAGCCGCTGGTGCACGTCAACCTCAGCCTGGGCTGCCCGACCCAGCTGCAGCGCCAGTACACCGCATTCATCGACCCGCCGGGCTTGGACCAGGGCGCGCGCGGCCTCGGCAGCACGGCGTCTGCCTTGCGTGCGCCACAGTACACGCCCGCCATGCGCGCCGCCATGGCCGCGGCCGGCGCCCGGCCTGAGAATCTGCTGGCTTCGAGCGCACGGGCGCCGGTTTCGGCGCCTGCGAGCGCCGGTGCTGCGGCTGCGGCTGTATCGGCCGGCGCCACCGCCGCGCCGCGTGCGCCGGCTGCCTCGCCAGTCGCTGGCGTGCCCGCATCTCTTGCTTCAGCGGCTGCCACAGGCCCACGCCTGGCTGCTGCCAAAGCGGCCAAACCGGCGCCGACTTTGCGCAGTGTGGGCCTCAAATCGGCCGAGTCCCCGCGTCTGCGCCTTGATGCACCCGATGCTGAGGAAGCCGCCGAGTCACCGCTGGCCCAGATCGCGGCGGCGGAAGTGGCCTTGCTGCGTTTGCGGCAGCTGGAGGAGGTGTTGAACCGCTTGCAGCAGGACAACCAAGGCAGCCGCGCCAAGGTGCAAGCCCTGCGCAGCCAGCTGGAGGCGACTCCGGTGGACGAGGGGCCGCAGCCCGCAGTCTGGGGCCTAGCGGCCTTGAGCCTGGGCTTGGCGGGCCTCAGTGCTTTTCTCTGGAACAGTCGCCGCAAGGAGCGCGCCGAGCGCGATGCGGCATGGTGGACGGGTGGTCGTGCCGATGCCCTGCCGCCTGAGGTGGCGGCCGATGCCGGCCTTGCCAAGCAAGACCTGACCCCCACGGACGCCAGCCCGGCCTCGGCGCCGACTTCTGCCCCAGCGCCCGCGCTGTTCGGTGCGCCGGCCAGCGCGCCACCCAGCGGCTGGGCCTCGGCCACTGGCGCCATGCCTGCGGTGCCCGGCTACAACCCGGTCGATGAGCGCACCATCACCTTGCCGCCTTCAGAGCCGGCGGACGAGGTGGTCGGCGATCCCGGCGATGATTTCCTCTCAGCGCCCATGCCCTTGGCGGACGACGGCGCCTCCGAGCCGCTGAGCATTCAGCTGCTGGACACGCCCAACAACTTTGTCAACGACACCGGCGCCTTCACCGCGCCCGTGCCTTTGAATGTGACCGCCGTCGGCAACGACCATGTCACCGTGGAAGAGCTGATCGATCTGGAGCAGCAGGTGGAGTTCTTCCTGGTGCTGGGTCAAAGCGATGCGGCGGTGGAGCTGCTGCAGGCGCGCATCGATTTTGGCGGCGCCAGTGCCTTGCCCTACCTCAAGCTGATGGAGATCCACCAGCGTCAGGGCGATGAGCTGCGCTTTCAGCACACGGCCGCGGCCTTTGCCAAGCGTTTCGACGCGCTGGCGCCGACCTGGGGCGCTGATCTGAACTCCGGCCGCGATCTCGAAGCCTATGCGGCCGATCTCCAGCGCATCCAGTCGCGCTGGGCCGATGCGGCCGCCAGCATGGCTGTGGTGCAGGAGCTGCTTTCGCGCGGCGGTGCGCAAGGCCAGGGTTTCGACCTGCCGGCCTACCGCGAGTTGCTCTTTCTCTACAGCGTGGCGCGCGATCGCTCCGAACATGAGGTGCGCGGCGAAGAGATCGATCTCTTCCTGCCGCTGGATGGCGATGGCAGCGCGTCTGGCAGCACGCCCGGTGACGGCCACGAGCTGATGGCCACCATGATTTGGCAGGGCAAGGCCATGCCCGGGCCGCAGCATGCGCTCGAAGTGGACATCACCCTCGACGACCCGAACGCCGCTGCTTCGCGCATCACCGCGCCCGGCCGTTTTTGACCCCAGCCTGCCAGGGGCGGCGCCTGCTAGGGCAGGGTGTGAGCCTCCGGCTCAGAGCTGACGCAGCAGCGTCAGCGCGCGGTCCAGTGTGTCGTCCTTCTTGGCGAAGCAAAAGCGAATGATCTTGTCTTCGCTGGCGCGAGCCTGGTCCTGCTTGTCGGCGTGGAAGGCGGAGACGGGAAT
>JAIXSD010000326.1 GCA_027484885.1 Rubrivivax sp. | reverse complement strand
CAAGGTCTTCATCTGCTTGGGCGTCAGGTTCTGCGCCTCGTCGATGATGACGAACTTGTTCAAAAAGGTGCGGCCGCGCATGAAGTTCAAGCTCTTGATCTTGATCTTGCTGCGCACCAAGTCGTTGGTGGCGGCGCGGCCCCATTCGCCGGCGGCGCTGTCGCCACGGGCCAGCACTTCGAGGTTGTCGTCCAGAGCGCCCATCCAGGGGCTCATCTTCTCCTCTTCGGTGCCGGGCAGGAAGCCGATGTCCTCGCCCACGGGCACGGTCACGCGGGTGACGATGATCTCGCTGTAGCGGCGCTCATCCAGCACCTGCGAAAGGCCGGCAGCCAGGGTCATCAGCGTCTTGCCGGTGCCGGCCGTGCCGGTCAGGGTGACGAAGTCGCAGTCGGGGTCGAGCAGCAGATTGAGGGCGAAGTTCTGCTCGCGGTTGCGGGCGGTCACGCCCCAGACCGAGTGCTTCTGGTTGCCGTAGTCCTTGAGCGTGCGCAGCACGGCGGTCTTGCCGGTGATCTCCAGCACCTTGGCGTAGAGCGGCACGGCGCCGGGCGCTTCCAGGTAGACCAGCTCATTGACCAGCAGCGAGGGCACCAGGGGGCCGCTGATGCGGTAGAAGGTCAGGCCGCCTTGCTGCCAGCTTTCCATGGTTTTGCCATGGCGCTCCCAGAAATCGGCCGGCAGCGCTTGCACGCCGGTGTAGAGCAGGTCGGAGTCTTCCAGCGTTTTGTCATTGCGGTAGTCCTCGGCCGGCAGGCCCAGGGCACGCGCCTTGATGCGCATATTGATGTCCTTGGACACCAGGACGACTTCACGTTCGGGCTGCTGGATCTTCAGTGCCTGCACCACGGCCAGGATCTGGTTGTCGGCCTTGCCCTGAGGCAGGCCGGCCGGGAGCGGCGTGTCGATCAGCTGGGTCTGGAAGAACAGTTTGCCGCCGGCTTCGCGGTGGCCGGTGTGATCCAGCGGCAGGCCCTTGGCCATTTCCTCGATGCCGCTGCTCTTCAGGCCGCCGGCCAGGTTGTCCAGTTCGCGGCTGACCTGGCGCACATTGCGTGCCACTTCGGTCATGCCCTTTTTGTGCCCGTCCAGCTCTTCGAGCGTGATCATGGGCAGGTAGATGTCGTGTTCCTCGAAGCGGAACAAGCTCATCGGGTCGTGCATCAGCACATTGGTGTCGAGCACAAAGAGCTTCGGCGCAGCAGCGCTGCCGGCTTTCTTGCTGGCCTTGGCTGGCTTGGTGGCGCTGCCGGCCTTGCTCGCGCTTTCGGGCGTGGGCTTGCTGGTCTTGGGCTTGTCAGCCGGGTAGATGGTGGGTGCCAGGGCGTCCACCGGCAAGGCCGGTGCGGCGGCTGGTTTTGCGGTGCTGCGGGTCTTGGCGGCTGGGCTGCGACTGCTCACGGCTGCAGTCAAGGGCGCAGGTGCAGGTGTGGGCGCAGCGCTCAGCTTGGGAGCCGCCAGGCTGCGGCTGCTGGTCTTGGCGATCGGGGTCTCGGCTTTGTTGCTGGGGCTCACCGCCAAGGTGTTTGCAAAGGCGGTGGGCTCGAGGCGGGCGGCGCGTTTGGTCGGGGGCTTGGGCAGTGGCATGGTGCTCAGTGTTCGGGTGAGGTGAAGCTCACCACGCAGTCGGGAAGAGGGGCCGAGAGGGCAGGCCGGGAGGCCGAAGACGAAGCGGTTGGCTGAAAAAAGCAAAAAGCCGCACAGGCTGCTGTGCGGCTTGATGGCTTTTGTTCTTGGGCTTCGCGGCTCTCGGGCATGAATCCATTATGCACAAAGCCGGTGACGCCGCCGCCCAAATGCTCGGGCATGAAAAAAGCCGATGCGGGCAGGGCCCGAATCGGCTTTTGCTTGGCGCGGGGCCGGCTGGATCAGGCCGCAGCCTTTTTCAACGCGCTGACTTCCTTGAGGACTTCGTCCACATGGCCAGCCACCTTGATGCCGCGCCATTCGGCACGCAGCACGCCCGAGGCGTCGATCAGGAAGGTCGAGCGCTCGATGCCCTTGACTTTCTTGCCGTACATGATCTTGTTCTTGACCACGCCGAACATATGACAGAGCTTTTCTTCGGTGTCGGCGATCAGCTCGAAGGGCAGTTCCAGCGTTTGCTTGAACTTGTCGTGCGAGGCCATGTTGTCGCGTGAAACACCCAGCACAACTGCGCCAGCTTTCACGAAGTCCTTGTGGCGGTCGCGAAATTGCATCGCTTCCGTAGTACAACCGGGAGTGTTGTCCTTCGGGTAGAAGTACAGCACCACGGCTTGACCCAGGAAGGTTTGTGGTGTGAACTTCACGCCTCCGGTGGCAAGGGCTTCAATTTCCGGGAGAGGTTTGTTGAGCGCTGGCGTCATGTGGCGTTCTATGTATGATGTGCCCGGCTGGGCATAGCCGTTGATTATACGGCCTTTGGCGAGCCCCCTCCGGGAGGCCCGCGTTCGTCATTTAGGGGGATTGCCCTCGGTCCAGCGCTTGTGATGTGTGCCAGATTGAGCCCGGGATGGGTTTCAAGTGCACTGATGGCGCGCTTCCAGCGCCCTTGCAAAGCCGGTTGCAGCCTCCTCAAACGCCCCACCAAGCCCCAGTATTTCAGGCTTCGATCAGCAAGGCTGCCAGCACAGCACGGTGCTCGCTGCTGAGTACGTTGTAGGTGCGGCAGGCGGCCGCCAGATCCATGGTTTCGATGCCGATGCGAGCCTCAATCAAGCTGCGGTAGAGCTTGGGGTTGGCGAAGCGGATGCGGCTGCCGCTGCCAAAGATCACCAACTCGGGCTTGAGGCTCAAGATCTGCTCGAAGTGCGCTTCCGTCAGATCCTCAAAGCGCGTCAGCGCCCAGGGCTGCACCTCGCCGCGCCAGGGCACCAGCAGGCTGCTGCGGTGTTCCTCAGCGTTGACCCGCACACTTTGGCCGTCGTGGCGCGAAATGATGTTGCCGCCTTGCGGCTCGTCGAGTTGGAATTTCATCGTGGCGGGGAGGGGCAGGGTGGGGGTGACGGCAGTGCCGGGGCCTGCGAAGGCTCACTTGCT
>JAIXSD010000578.1 GCA_027484885.1 Rubrivivax sp. | reverse complement strand
GGCCAAGGCTCAGGGGCGCGACCGCGCCGTGGCCGCCGCCTTGTTCAACCCGGTTTGAGCGCCGCGCCCAGGCCGGTCGAGCTCAGGCGCATCACGCCCTCGGCCTGCAGCCAATCGGCCGCGGCGCGCTCGCGCAGCTGCTGGGCCGAACCGGTGCTGGCCTGCAGCACGCCCATCCAGCCATCGCGACCGCCGCGCTTGACGGCGTAGAGCATGGCATCGGCCACATCGACCGTGCGGTTCCAGTCCAGCGCGCGCGGATGCTGTGGCGACAGCGGGAAGCAGGCAAAGCCGATCGAGCAGGTCTTGTGCAGCACCAGGCCATCGGCATCGAGCACAAAAGGCTTCTCGGCCACCAGGGCGCGCATGCGCTCGGCCAGCTCGGGCGCATGGCTGCGCGGGCTGCCGCGAGCGACGATCAGGAACTCCTCGCCGCCCCAACGCACCAGGTAATCGGTGTCGCGGAAAACCTGGCGCAGGCGGTCGCGCATCTGGCGCAGCAGGCGGTCGCCGGCGGCATGGCCGAAGCGGTCGTTGATGTCCTTGAAGTGATCGATGTCGATCAAGAAAAAGACCAGGTCGGCATCATCGGGCAAGGCGCCGCCCTGCCGCGACTGGGCCTCGTGGCGGCGCAAGGTCAGGGACACATCGGCCTCGATGTGCTGGGCCAGGAAGCGCCGGTTGCGCAGGCCGGTCAGGGGGTCGGACAGGCTCAGGTCCTCCAGTGCCAGCGATTTTTCTTCCAGCGCGCGCGATTTCTCCTGCAGCGCGGCGGACAAGGCCTCGAGCTCGGCCGTGCGCTCGCGCACCCGCTCTTCCAGCACCCGCTGCCGGCGCTCCAGATAGCCGGTGCGCCAACGCACCAGGGCATAGAGCAGGCCGGTGGCCAGCAGGGCCAGGCCCAGGCGCAGCCACCAGGTCTGCCACCAGGCCGGCTGCACCCAGAGCGGGATCGCCAGCTCCTGCGGGCTCCACAAGCCGCTGCGGTTGCTGGCCTTGACCTTGAGCAGGTAGCGGCCCGGGCTGAGGTTGCTGTAGCTGGCGATGCGCTGGGCCGAGCTGGTGCTGACCCAGGCTCGGTCATAACCTTCCAATTGGTAGGCATAACGAACCCGGCCGGGATCGCTGTAATCCAGGGCCGAGAACTCCAGGCTGAAGCTGCGCTGCTGCGGGCTCAGGCGCAGGCCGGCGCTGAGCGCACCGGCCGGCATGCGCGCGCCGTCCACGCGCAACTCGGTGGCCACCACCGGCGGCTGGTAGGCCCAGCCCTCGAACTTCTCCGGGTCCACCACCAGCAGGCCGCGGCCGGCGCCGAACAGAAAGCGGCCATCGCGCAGGCGGGCGTAGGAGCGGAACCAGCTGGTGCCGGCATCGGCGCCGTCGGCCGGGGTCAGCTCGTAGAGGTGGTCGCGGTTGGGGTCGTAGACATAGTTCTGGCTCCAGATGCGGCCGCGCTCGTCGTCCAGCAAATTGGCGCCGAAGCTGCGCCCGCCAATGCCTTTGCGGTCGCTGATGGCATCGAAGCTGGCCTGGCGGCCGTCCCAGCCACTCATCTGATGCAGGCCGGTGGCGGTGTCCACCCAGAGGCGCTGACGCCGGTCGATCAAAAGGCCGGTGATGATGGTGTTGCGCAAGCCCTGGCCCGGGGCCATGGGCACGGGGCGGAACTCGCCCGAGCCAGCCGGCCGCAGATACAGGCCGGCCTCGCCGCCAACCCAGAGCGTGCCATCAGCACCCTCGACGATGGCATTGACCTCGCCCTTGAGTGCCACGCCGCCGGCCAGGGTGATGCGGCGCGCGGCGCTTTGGCCAGGCGGCAGCTGGTAGAGCCCGTCCTGGGTGCCGATCCAGAGCTCGCCCTCGCGGCCCAGCACGGTGCGGCGCAGCCGGCCCTGGCTCACATTCAGGCTTTGCAAGGCGCGGCCCTGGCCATCCACCCGCAGCAGCTGCGAATCCACGCCCACCCAGGCCGTGCCATCCTGAGCCCGCGCCAGGGTAGACACCCGCACCGCCTCCTGCGGCCCGCGCCGCAGCGCAGCGCGCAGGTCAATCTGGCGCTGCACCTTGAGCTGCGCATCGAGCACGCCAATGCCTTGCGCCGTGGTGCCCACCCAGACCTCGCCGTGATCCAGCTCCAGCAGGGCGCGGGCATTGGGGTCGTCGAACACCGCGTCGCCGTCCTCGTCGAGCTTGCGCACACCGATGCTCTGGTTGTCGGCATCGTGTCGCTGCAGGCCGCCGCCAAAGCCGCCCACCCACATCCAGCCGCCGCGGTCGTGCAGCAGGCAGCGCACCTCGTTGCCGCCCAGGCTGCTGGGGTTGCGCGGGTTGTGGCGCAGGGTTTGCAAAAGGCGCCCGTCCGACACGGCCCGCAGCTCCAGGCCACTGGCGCGACCCACCCACATCTGGCCGGCGCCGCCCTGGGCCAGCGCATAGACCGCGCCGCGCGGGCCTTTCTGATCGATCAGCTGCACGCGGCGGGTGCCGGGGTCGATCAGGGCCAGATCGCCTTGCTGGGTGCCCAGCCAGATTTGGCCGTCTTCGGCCTGTCGCAAGCGCAAGACGATGGCGGGCGCCGGGCCGAGGCCAGGCAGCGGGATGCGCTCGAAGCGATCGCTGTCCGGCGCCTTGCGTGTGAGCCCACCGAGGCCACCAATCCAAAGCGCGCCCTGGCGATCCAGCAGCAAGGCCTGCACGCTGTTGTCGGGCAGGCTGCCCGCGCGGCCGGGTTCGTGCCGGAAATGTTCAAAGCGCTGCTGCACCGGGTCAAAGCGACTCAGGCCCTGCAAGGCCGTGCCCAGCCAGATCTGCCCATCGGCCGCCTCGGCCAGGGCCAGCACCGTGCCTCTGGGCACGCTGCGCTCGGGCTGCGCCGGGTCGTGGCGGTAGAGGGTGGTGCTCTCGCGGGCCGGGTCGTGCACCACCAAGCCGCCGGAATCGCTGCCGATCCACAAACGGCCATCGCGCCCGGTCAGCAAGACACGAACGAAGCCCAGGCTGCGCGCCTCGGCGGCCGCCAGGCCAGCGCCTGCCGGCTGCGCGGGCAGCTGCAGCTGGCGGAAGTTGTAGCCATCAAAGCGCAAGAGCCCCGCCGCCGAGCCCACCCAGAGAAAGCCCTGCGGGTCCTGCGCCAGGGCAGAGAGCACATTGTTGGGAATCACCCCGTTCTGCCCCACGGCCTCGAAGCGCAAGGGCAAGTCGCTGCCCGTGCCCGGTGCCGCGCTCACGCGGGCATGCAGCCCGACCAGCAGCAGCCCGAACAAGCCCAAGCACAAGGGCATGAGCCAGGCCAGGTGCCGCTGGGCTGCGGGTCGCAAGGGGCTGAGGCGGCGGGGGCCGCGGGCGGGTTCTTCCATCACGCCCGATGGTAGGGCATGGCCGCGCTCGCCCAGGCCCGGAAATACCGGCCTCTCGCCGGCTGGAAGGGTGGGTTTCAGCGCGCCAAAGGCTGGGTGATGGCGTCGATGCGTGCCAGCACCTCGGGCGTGAGCTTGGGCGTCAGGGCCAGGGCGCCCAGGTTGTCCTGCAGCTGCGGCAGCTTGCTGGCGCCCAGGATGACGGTGCTGACCTGCGGGTTGCGATTGGCCCAGGCGATGGCCAGCTGGGCCACATTGCCGCCCAAATCGGCCGCCACCTGCTCCAGCTCGGCCACGGCCTTGTTCTTGGCCGCATCCTGCAGCTGCTCACGCATCCAGGCCATGTTTTCCAGTGCACCGCGGCTGCCTTCGGGGATGCCAGCCTTGTACTTGCCGGTCAGCAGGCCGGAAGCCAGGGGGCTCCAGGTGGTCAGGCCCAGGCCGATGTCCTGGTACAGGCGGGCGTACTCCTGCTCGACGCGCTGGCGGTGGAAGAGGTTGTACTGCGGCTGCTCCATCACCGGCTTGTGCAGGTGGTGGCGCTCGGCGATCTCCCAGGCGGCGCGGATGTCGGCGGCCGACCACTCGCTGGTGCCCCAGTACAAGGCCTTGCCCTGGGTGATCATGTCGCTCATCGCGTGCACGGTCTCCTCGATCGGCGTGTGCGGATCGGGGCGGTGGCAGTAGACCAGGTCGATGAAGTCCAGCTGCAGGCGAGCCAGTGAACCGTCGATCGCCTGCATCAGGTACTTGCGATTGAGCGTGTCCTTGCGGTTGACGGTGTTGTTGCCCTCGCCGCCCAGGCCCCAGTAGAACTTGGTAGACACCACGTACTGCAGGCGCGGCCACTTCAAGGCCTTGAAGGCCTCGCCCATGACACGCTCGCTCTGCCCCAGGGCGTAGACCTCGGCGTTGTCAAAGAAGTTGACGCCGGCATCGAAGGCCGCCGCCAGCATCTCGGTGGCGGCATGCGTGTCCACCTGGTTGTGGTACGTGACCCAGGAGCCCAGAGACAGCTCGGACACTTGCAGGCCGCTGCGGCCCAGACGACGGTATTGCATGGATGGGTTCTCCGGCCGCCACAAGCGGCATCTTGTCAGCAAAAGGTGGAGGGTAGCCGAGCTGGCTCGCTTGCGCTGTGCGCACGGCATTGCCCGAGGAACTGGGGAGGGCACTCTAGAGTCGCATTTTTCGCGACGCTGTCACCGAGCCTGCCCAGAATGCGCCGCTTCGCAGACACTGCCGC
>JAIXSD010000293.1 GCA_027484885.1 Rubrivivax sp. | reverse complement strand
GCAGACAGTGCTTGCCGATGGCTGGATGGCGCCAAACCGCGATCTGAAGCCAAATGCGTCAGGTAGGACTCCACCTCCGCCCCGCCCATCTCGCGGGGATGCCGCATCCCATGAAAGCGAATGAAGGCGCGTGTCCAGTACACATACGCTTGTTCGGTGCTGCGGCTGTAATGGAGCAAACGCACCCGCTCGCGCAACTGATCGAGCAATCTGACAGGACGAGGCATTGGCGAAGTCGGCGGTTCAGCCGCTGCGGGTTGGCGCGGCTGTTGCCGCTGTTCCGGCACTAGGGGCAGCACCGGCAAACCAGGTTCTGCGAGGGCGTCCGAATGCTCCGTGTCCACCCAAGGGGGTGGACGCAATAACCCGCGATTTGATGGCAACATGCTGACCTGCCTCACTCCTGACGGTACCGCGCGAACCAGTCAGGTAGTTTGTAACAAGCGCGGCTTTTGGCGTGAAATTTAATACTGTATGAAAAAACAGTCAATCGATGAAAATAGTCAGCGCCGACAAGCCCTTGCAAGGCCTCTTGGCCTCCCTGTTATTGCGACATCAGCCGTGATAAGCGGCGGGTGCGTGCGATATACAACACGCTATGCAGCAGGCTAAGAGAACCTCGACGGTCCGATTCTGGTTGGTCGTTCGCGGCGATCACGCGGGGCAACGGGCTGAGGCCTTCTCGGGTTCGGGCTGGGCGCAAACAGCCCTAGCTTTCGGCTGCAGTGATCTTGCCGGGTTAAGTCGCGCTGGCCATTCGCTTTCCTTGGTTCGCCGCCTGCCGCATGGTACGGATACAGCCTGTCGCCTCAGCCGCCTGCGGCGTGGGTACAGCTTCGGTATGCTGTCTGCCACTTCCACCGCAGTGCCTCCGATGGCGGCTCTGCATAGCCGGTCGTTGCAGCGGACCGCCTGCGGCGTCCGCTGACCTTTACGTTAGGCGTCATACAGAACCATCGTGGACATTTCCCCTCCCTTCCAGAGAGCGCTGAAGTGGGCCGGCTTTCTACTTGCCGGCGCGCTTGCCGTTGGGGCGGCGCTCGACGCCGTGAGCAACGCCATTAGTCTTGTCTCGCTATCGGTCGCCATCTTCAGTACAGCGATCATCGTCGCGGCATGGCTTCTAGTTGAAACGGCTGCGGCACTCTTCGGGATTTCGTGGAGCGGAGGCGCAAGGATTCGATCTCTAGGGCCACGGGTACGGCTTGGAACAGTCGGTGTGCTTTCGTTGCTGTGGTTGCCACAGCTAGGAAAACTGTCACCACCCGAGCCGAGTATTCCTGATCTTCAGGTTGAACTACGCAACCCGACAGAGTCGACCGTTTCTATCTCCACTCGCGGACAATTCGTACTTTGGTTGCCAACGGCTCTCTACGATGGGGCGCCCCGGGTCGGAGGGCGAGTCACCATTACTCCACTGCGAGCCAAGGCGGATTCAGACGGCGAGTTCAACGTCCCAGCGGGTGCCTCGGTCAGATGCTCAGTAGCATTCCTAAACCCGAAGCGTTTTCTGGCTGCCTTTGAGGGGCAAGAAGCAGACGCATCGCTAGTACTCCAAACCTCGCGCGGCACAAGAATTAGCCCGAATTTTGTGTTCAGCCGTGGCGTCGTAGGGGAGCAGCAGCTCGTGTTTAGCATTGAAGGCCAAAGAGCACCTCCAGCTCCACAATGACGCCTAACCCATCGCTCAAGCGGAGCACCAACGGCAGGCCACCAGGCCCGGTCTGGCGGTACGCGGTACATTTTCGCCAGCCTGGGCCTGGCGTCCTGCCGTCGTCGCCCGCTTAGCTCGAACGTTGGGCCTCAAGAACATGAAGTGGCGCGAGCCTTGGCGTAGCACGCTACGTCGACAAGAACCATGGAAACTCGCAACGTGGGCGCACTTCCGCACTGCGATGATCTGGACAGTCGTCTTGTTCGCAATCGGCGGCTTGCGCGTCTTTACGAGCGATACGCCGCTGTCCGACTTGATTGTGCGCTCCTGGGTGGCGCCCGCTTTTGGCATCGGATTGACGCTGCTTCTCAGCGTCGTACATTGGCTTAGTCCACTGAAAGTGGATTCGGGCCCTCGAGGCATCGTTCGATCAAAAGGCGATGAGATTGCGCTTGTTCCGTGGGAGTCGATTCGTACTTATCGAATCATCGAACTGGAGGGTGAGCGCATTCTTGAGTTGTCCGTCACTTATACGGCCGAGCTTGAGCGCTTCTACCTTGCTGAGAAAGTCGATGCGACAACTATCCTGCAAGAACTACGGATGAAGGTGCCAAGTGAGGCCCAACCAGTCATTGCAGCGGACGCCTCCGGCACCCGCTGAATTTCAACGTTAAAGCGCATCTCCAATGACTGACGCTCATCCATTGCTGATTGCATGCGGATCGCACGGTTCGCGCGTCTCGGCTGTCGTTTGCCGCCACATGTTCGGGGCTGATCGTCCGCCTGTTGGCTTTGTCGAAAACAGCGACGATCCGAACGACTTGCAGGCTTGGTGCGCGATGTGCGAGGCCAAGTTCGAAGCCGAAGGTGGAATGACCGACGCCTTTCGAGAATTCAACGACATGGCACTTGT
>JAIXSD010000508.1 GCA_027484885.1 Rubrivivax sp. | reverse complement strand
TGCTTTTCGCCGCTGGCTTCGAAGCGCCAGTCCATCAGGGCGTTGGTGACCGAGCGGTCGAAGACCTTGCGCGGTTGCGCTTCCAGGATGTCCACGCCGGTGACCTTGCCGTCGCCGTCGATGGCCATCTTGGCGGTCACGGTGCCGCGGGTGATGGATTGCTTCTCGGCTTCACGCGGGAACTCGGGCGGCACCTTTTTGATGATCTTCGGTGCAGCAGCCTGGGCGCTGAAGGCCAGGGCCAGGGCGCCGCAGAACAGGGTGGCGGCGCGCAGGATGGAAGAAGAGGTGCGGTTCAGGTTCGTCATCATGGTGGTCTTGGACTGCAGGAAGGAAAGAGAAAAAAGAAGAAGGGGGTGAAAAAGAGAAGACGAGGAGGGGGCCCTGCGGCGTGCGGCCCATCAGTCCATCAATCAGGCCGGTACGGCGCGGAAGAAGCCCACGGCATCGAGCAGGCGCGAGGAGCTGGACTTGAGCGCATCGGTCGAGCGGCCCAGCTCATCGACCAGGGTGGTGTTCTGTTGGGTGGTGCGGTCCAGCTCGTTCATGGCGTTGTTGACCACGCCGACACCGGCCGCTTGTTCCTGGGCCGAATGCGAGATCTCTTCGATCAGCTGGCCCATATTGTTGACCTCGTCGACCACGCTGCGGATGGTGACGCCGGCGTTGTTGACCAGGGCGGTGCCGTTCTCGACCTTGACGGACGATTCCTGGATCAGCACCTTGATCTCCTTGGCGGCCGAGGCCGAGCGCGAAGCGAGGGCGCGCACTTCCGAAGCCACCACCGCGAAGCCACGGCCATGCTCGCCGGCACGCGCGGCTTCCACGGCGGCGTTCAGGGCCAGGATGTTGGTCTGGAAGGCGATGCCGTCGATCACGCCGATGATGTCGCCGATCTTGCGCGAGCTGGCGCTGATCTCTTCCATGGTGTCCACCACCTTGGCCACCACCGCGCCGCCGGCCGAGGCCGATTGGCGCGCCTTGCTGGCGATGCCGGCGGCGCGGCGGGTCAGGTCGCTGGCACCGTTCAAATTGGCGGCGATCTGTTCCACCGAGGCGGCGGTGTTTTGCAGGCTGGCGGCCGAGCGGGCGGTCCGGTCAGACAGATTCACATTGCTGTCGGCAATGTCCGAGGAGTTCTGGGCCACTTCGCCGGCCGCATCGCTGACGCTGCTGACCACACCGGTCAGCGCGGCTTGCATGTCCTTCATGGCACGCAGCATCTGGCTCAGTTCGTCATGGCCTTCGGCCTGGATGTGCAGGGTCAGGTCGCCCGAGCTGATGGCCTCGGCCGCTTCTTGGGCGCGGCGTGCCGGCAGCACGATGGAGCGGGCAATCACCAGGCCGCCACCGACACCGATGACCACGGCCACCACCACCAGCACGCCGGTCAGCAGCACCGCATTGCGGGCCATCTCACCGCCGCTGACGGCTAAATCACGCGCACTCTCGAACTGCAGTTCGACCAGGCCTTTCAGGCCATCTTGGTAGGCCTGCTGGGCCGGGCGCACGTCGGTGATCAGGCTCTCTCGGGCCTCGTCCGGGCTGCCGTCCTTCTGGATCTTCTGGAACTTGGCCACAGCCGCCACGAAGGCGGTCTTGCGTTCGCGCACCTGGGCCACCAGCTGCTTTTCCTTGTCGCCATCGAGGGCGGCCTCGACCGCCTCGATCTGCTTGTCGCTCTCGGCCAGGGCGGCTTCGATGGCGGCTTTTTGTTTCTTGATCTGGCGGGCTTCGTCGAGCAGCAGCAGATCGCGCGCGGCGCGGGCGATCACATTGACTTGCTCTTCCAGGGCGTTCGCGGAGGCAATCTTGACCAGGCTGGAGTTGGCCGTCAGGTCCAGGTCCTTGGCCAGATGGCCGGCGGTGCGGGCGCCGTAGCTGCCGATGGCGATGAGCAGCAGGATCAGCAGACCGTAACTCACGGCCAGGCGCTGGCTGATGCGCAGCTGGGTCAGAAAGTTCATGGATGAATCCCTCGTCTTCAAGAACTGGTTGTTGTGGCGGCCGGGCTGGCCTCGTGGACTGCCATCGGGCGCTTTGCCGCGCCTGGGAGGCTTTCGGCGCCAGGGCTTGAGTTCTTGATGCGGGATTTCATCGATTCCTGACCGGCTTGTGACATATGTCGCAGTGGCGGGTCGGGGCCGGAGGGTCCGGTCCAAAGAGGCGATCCGCGCGAAAACTGCGGACGCCAGTCTGCCGCCGCGGTCGCCTCTCGGCACAGCGCGGCGCCAGGGTGCCGTGAAGAATTGCGCGGGCTCGCTGCGCATGTCGCGCCCAGCCCCTGGATTGGGGGCTTGCCGTCGGCACGGAAGCGACAGCCGGACGCTCAAGCCCGTGGCTGCGCTTAGTGCCCTGACGCCGAATTCAGGCGGCGGTGCGGAACTGCCGCATATTGGCGGCCAGTCCGTGGGCCTGGTGGTGCAGGGCCGCCGAGGCGGCGGTGGACTGCTCGACCAGGGCCGCGTTCTGCTCAGTCATCTGCTCCAGGGCCTGCATGGCCTGTTCGACCTGGTCGACATGCTGGCTTTGCTCCTGGGCGGCGGTCTGCATGCTGTGCATGAGATCGCGCACCTCGAAGACACCAGCGACGATGGAGGCCATCTGCGTGCCGGCGCCTGCCGCGCGCGCCGCGCCGGCTTCGGCTTTGTCCACCGAGGCGGCGATCAGCCGCTTGATCTCCTGCGCGGCCTGGCTGCTGCGCTGGGCCAGCTGGCGCACTTCGGCGGCCACCACGGCAAAGCCTTTGCCCTGGCTGCCCGCGCGGGCGGCCTCTATGGCTGCGTTGAGCGCCAGGATGTTGGTCTGGCGGGCGATGCCATCGATCACGGCGGTGATCTCGCCGATCTGGTGCGCGGTGGCGCGGATCTCGCCCATGTCCTGCACCATCTGCTGCACGGCGCTACCCCCGGCCTCGGCCTGGGCGGCGGCGGCCGCACTCATGCGCGCGGCGGTGGCGGCGCTGCCCTGGCTCTGGCGCAGGCTGGCGGCCATGGCGCTCATGCGCAGGGTGGTGGCATGCAGGCGCTCGGCCGAGCTTTCGGTGCGGCGCGACAGATCCTGGTTGCCGCTGGAGATCTGGGTTGAGGTGATGCTGACCGTCTCCACGCCCTGGCGCACGGCTTCGACCATATCGCGCAGGCGCAGGGTCATGGTGGCCAGGGCGCGGTTCATGCGGCCGAGCTCGGTGTGGGGCGCATCGGCGCCGGCCGGCGTGCTTCGGCTCAGATTGCCCGCGGCCACATCGCTGGCCAGCTGCACCACATCGCGCAAGGGCCGGGTGATGGCGCGCGTAACCCGCCAGCCAAGCAGGGCAGCCGTGAGCACCAGCGCGGCAATCAGCCCCAGCATCTGGCGCCGGCTTTGCTGGTAAGTGGCGTGGGCCTGTGCGGCCTCGGCCTGCGCCGCCTGCAGGTTCAGATCGGTCAGCTGCAGCAGCAGGCTGCGCGCATCGGCAAAACGGCGCGCGCCTTCGCTGCTGATCAGGTCGATGGCCGCGCCGCTGGCGCCCATCTTGGCAAAGGCCTGCACGCCTTGGCGCAAGGTGCCGTAGTGGCGCAAGGCTTGCTCGGCATCGGCCAAGATGCGGCGCTCCGGGTGCTCGGGGGGCAGGTCTTGCATCTGTGCGGCGTAGCGGCTGCGCAGCTGCTCCAGCTCGGCCTCCACGGCATGCAGCTGCGCCTCCACCTCGGGCAGGCGCTCGCGCTCGCTCATGGCCATCAGGTAGTCGAGCGAGTGCCGGCGTGTGGCCAGCTCGGCCAGGCGCAAGCTGTCGGCCACGCCTTGCAGGTGCACGCTGCTGATGGCCTGGGCTTTGGCATCGATCTCCTGCTGGCGCAGGATGGACAGGGCGCCCAGGCCGGCCAGGGCCAGCACCAGCAGGCCGAAGGACAGGGCCAGGCTGTGGGCAATCGACAGGCCGGCCCAGAATTTCAGGGCGGGCAGGCGGGA
>JAIXSD010000417.1 GCA_027484885.1 Rubrivivax sp. | reverse complement strand
TCGCCCGGCAGGTACTCGAACTCGCAGCCCGACGCACGCAAGCCCTCGGCCAGCGCCGCCTCGGCCTTGTCCCAGCTCTCGTCGCTGCCGATGCGTTGCTCAGGGCGGGTCGAGAGCTTGTAGATGATGTTGCTGAAACCGAAGTCCTTGTAGACCTTTTGCAGCAAGGTGGTGAAGGCCATCACCTCGCCCTGGATCATGTCTTCGGTGCAGAAGATGTGACCGTCGTCCTGCGTGAAGCCGCGCACGCGCATGATGCCGTGCAGGCCGCCGGTGGGTTCGTTGCGATGGCATTGGCCGAACTCGCCGTAGCGCAGCGGCAGGTCGCGGTAGCTCTTGATGCCTTGCTTGTAGATCAGGATGTGGCCCGGGCAGTTCATCGGCTTGAGCGCGTAGTCGCGCTTCTCCGATTCGGTCGTGAACATGTTCTCGCGGTACTTGTCCCAGTGGCCGGTCTTCTCCCACAAGCCCTTGTCGAGGATTTGCGGGCCCTTGACCTCCAGATAACCGTTCTCGCGGTAGACGCGGCGCATGTACTGCTCCACCTCCTGCCAGACCGTCCAGCCCTTGGGGTGCCAGAACACGGTGCCCGGCGAATGCTCGTCGATGTGGAACAGGTCCAGCTCACGGCCCAGCTTGCGGTGGTCGCGCTTTTCAGCTTCTTCCAACAGCGTCAGGTACTTTTGCAAATCATCCTTGCTGGCCCAGGCCGTGCCGTAGATGCGCTGCAATTGCTCGTTACGGTGGTCACCGCGCCAGTAGGCGCCCGCCACCTTCATCAGTTTGAAGTGCTTGAGCTTGCCAGTGGAGGGCACGTGCGGGCCGCGGCACAGATCGGTGAACTTGCCTTCGGCGTAGAGCGACACGGCCTGGTCGGCCGGGATGCTCTCGATGATCTCGGCCTTGTAGGCTTCGCCGATGCTCTTGAAATAAGCCACAGCCTCGTCGCGCGGCAGCACCGAGCGGGTGACTTTCTCGTCCTTCTTGGCCAGCTCGCCCATCTTCGATTCGATGGCAGCCAGGTCTTCGGGCGTGAAGGGACGCTTGTAGCTGAAGTCGTAATAGAAGCCGTTCTCGATCACCGGGCCGATGGTCACCTGCGCCTCGGGAAACAGCTCCTTGACGGCATAGGCCAGCAAGTGGGCGGTCGAATGACGGATCACCTCCAGGCCATCGGCATCCTTGTCGGTGATGATGGCCAG
This sequence comes from Rubrivivax sp., assembly GCA_027484885.1. GTDB lineage: Bacteria > Pseudomonadota > Gammaproteobacteria > Burkholderiales > Burkholderiaceae_C > Paucibacter_A. The sequence goes on along the minus strand of JAIXSD010000417.1, from coordinate 3,237 downwards.
TTGCGTGTCGGCCTCGATCAGGTGGCTGGTGTCAACCAGCTGCGCGGCCTCGCCCTGCCCCACCCGGCCGGCCAGGGCGGCCTTGGCCAGGCCGGTGCCGATGGAGGCGGCCACCTCGGCCACGGTCACGGCCTGAGGAAACTCACGTTTGGAACCGTCCGGCAATTGAATCGAGATCATCTGAGCTGCTCCGAAAAAACGGTGGCCAGAAAAAGGTGGCCTGAAAACAAAAAAGCGCGGCTGTCGGAGCCGCGCTTTTCTTGGGGTGCTGCGCTGAATGCAGCTGAGTAAGGACGTGTGAAAGCCGCGGCCGACTAAACCTGTGAAGAGGTGGTCGTAGTTCGCGGTGTCATAACCATCGTGCCTTTCTCGCCCTTGTTCGTTGAAGAGGCCTCGATTGTAGCCCCGCTTCAGCGACGGCGCTGTGACCGTTCGATCTCGTGGCCGATGACGGCGCCGGCCACGGCGCCCACGGCCGTGCCCAAAGCGGGATCGCCATCGCGCGACAGCTCATGGCCAACCACGGCCCCGACCACCCCACCCGTCACCAGGCCGACACCGCGCGGCGCCCCGTAGCCGCGGCCCTCGTAGCCATGATGATGATGGTGACCACCGCCATGGCGTGGAGGCAGCACGATGCAGGCGCTCAGGCTGGATGCCAGACCCAGCAGGACCGCAAGACGCAAAACCGAACGGAAGGCAGAACGCGGCAACATAAGAATTCACTCCTGATGGATTGAGTTCCTCAGCAACGCCGATCCAGCCTCGGCGGTTGGCCGCGCTTGCGAGTGCTTACAAGTGCACCAGGCTCGACAGAACCTGAAGCTTCACAGCGGCAGCGCCTGCACGCTAGGCGCGGCACAGGCGGCGGCAAACTCGTCGCGCAGGCGCTGGCTCTCGGCAATCGCCTGCAGCCAGACGCGCGCTCGACCCGCCGCGTCGTCGCCAAAGTGCTGGAAGTCCGCCCGGTCCGGCAGCTTGGCGCGCGGCAGGCTGCGCACCCAATCCGGGTGCGGCGCCAGGACCACCACATTGTCGAGAAAGGGTGTGGCGCCATGGCGGCGCTTCCAGGCCTTGTCCAGCCAGCCCGGCACCACCTGGCGCTGGAAATGCGGGTACAGCACCAGGCCCTCGCCCGCCATGGCGGCGTAGTTCAGGTGCAGGTGGTAGTCGGTGATGCCGCCGTCCCAGTAAGCACCACGCGGTGCACCGGGGATGTCTTGCACGGCTTTCAGCCAGAAGGGAATTGAGCAACTGGCCAGCAAGCTGGGCTGGAAGTTGCGCACATCGAGCGCCACCTGCTGGCTGCGGAAGTCCTGCAGCGGCACCGGCAAGGACGTGCGCGCATCGGAGAACAGCACCCGCTCCAGCCAGCGACCCAGGGCCGGCCGCGCCAGCGCATTGGCCGCGAAAGCGCCGGCATAGCCCAGCGGTGTGCGCAAGCGCCCTTCCCGGCTCAGCAAGAGACCGCGGCCGCGCGAAGTCAGGATGTGCAGGCGCCAGCGCGGGTGGCTGAGCACCGACGCTTCGCGCCCGCCAAACACCTCGTCGAGCTTGGCCGCAAACGCGGCCGACACCGTGGCGGCGCTGGGCGGCTGGCCCGGTTCGCTGTCGTAGTGCTGGTGCACATACTCGTGGGACAGGCGGGCGAATTCGGCTTGCGTCTCGGCGGCGTCGGCGCTGAGGCAGGCCGTGGCCATGCGCCAGGCGCCGATGGAGGCGCCGATCAAATGCACCTCCTGCGTGCTGCGCAGCAGCCAGTCGCCAAAGATGAACTGATCCAGCGGCCCCAGAACCAAGCCTTTCGGGCCACCAGCCGCTGCCGGCACCACCCGCACATCCTCGGGCCGCAAGCCCCGCTCGGCCAGGCGAGCGCGGGCCCGCGGGCCAGCAAAGATCTGCAGCGCGGGGGCGCTCATCGGCTGAACCGCTCCCGCATCAGAGCTTCATCTCCAGATTGATGCCGAAGAAGCTGCGGCCCTTGCGCAAGCTGCCACTGCCATAGCCGCTGCTGAGCAGGGTTTGCGACTCGGCATCCAGCGGGGCCAGATTGTTGGCGGACACGCGCATGGACAAGGTCTTGCTGAAGGTCCACTGGGCAAACATGTCCAGCGCGCGCGAACGCGACTGCTCCACCGTCTGGCTCAGGGTCTGCTGCGTGGCATAGCCCGGGGTGTAGGCCAGGCTGGCGCCGGTGACCAGGGGCAGATCACTGAAGCGGTAGTCAAAGCCGAGATTGCCGGACCAGGGCTGCTGGCCGTCCAGGCGGTTGTCCGGGCCGGGCAAGGCGTCGACCTTGGATTTGTAATAGCTCAGCGAGGCACGCAGATTGAGCGCCGTCTTGGCATCAAACAAATCGGGCATCAGCTCACCGGCGCGGCCCTTGATTTCCAGCTCCAGACCAGTGGTCTGGGCGCGCGAGAAATTCGTCGGGCGCGAGACATAGCGCGGCACGCTGGCCCAGGACACGGTGGACAGGCTGGTGACGTTGCGGATCAGGTCATTGACCTTGCGGTGGAACACACCCACGCTGAGCATGCCGCCGCCGGTCAGGTATTTCTCGTAGGCCACATCCAGGCCGGTGGCCAGCTCGGGCTTGAGCAGCGGGTTGCCCTCGCGGTCGGGCGAGATTTCGGTGTTGGGCTTATTGGTGTCGGTGGCCAGGCTGCTCAGGCTGGGGCGGGCCAGCAAGGCATTCAGGTCCGGGGCCTTGTAGCTGCGCGTCAGGCTGGCGCGAATCAGGTCCTTGCCCTTGGGGTCGAACTTGTAGTTCAGGTGCCAAAGCGGGGTCAGCACCGTGCTGGTGTTGCGCACCGGCTCGGCCAGGCCGCGGCTCTCGGTGATGATGCGCTCGCTGCGCAGGCCCAGATAGGTGGACCATTGCGGCGACAGCTCCCACTCGTCCTGCACAAACAAGGCCTGGCGGGTGATGCGGGCGCCAAAGGGCTGGCCGTCGAAATCGGGCAGCTGGAGATTGCCGGCCTCGGTGACGGTGCGGTCTTCCTCGCGGCGGCGCCATTCCAGGTCCCAACCCACGGTCAGGCTGTGGTCCTCGCCAAGCAGCTGGCCGAACTTGCCGGCCTGGGTGAAGCCGCGGTCGGTGTTATCGCCGACCGCGCGGCGCAGCTGATTGGCGGGCAGATAGGTCTGGTTGTCGAAGGTGCCGCGCGAACGCTGCACGCCGGCCTTGAGCTCCAGCTTTTGCTCGTCGTTGAAGCGCTTGGACCAGACGGCATT
>JAIXSD010000114.1 GCA_027484885.1 Rubrivivax sp. | reverse complement strand
AGGCGCAGGCCGTTGGCGGCGATGGTGGCGCTTTCCATGTCCAGGGCCACGGCCCGGCTCTGGCTGAAGCGGCGCTCGGGGCCGCCGTGGCGGGTCTTGGGCAGCAGCTCCCAGTTGCGGTTGTCGGTGGAGGCCACCGTGCCGGTGCGCAGCAGGCGCTTGAGCTCCAGGCCGCTGAGCTGGGTGATGTCGGCTACGGCGGTTTCCAGCGCCACCTGCACCTCGGCCAGGGGCGGGATGGGCACCCACAGCGGCAGGTCTTCGTCCAGCACATGGTCCTCGCGCACATAGGCATGGGCCAGCACATAGTCGCCCAGCTGCTGGCTGTTGCGCAGGCCGGCGCAGTGGCCCAGCATCAGCCAGGCATGCGGGCGCAGCACGGCCACATGGTCGGTGATGGTCTTGGCATTGGCCGGGCCGACGCCGATATTGATCAGGCTGATGCCGCTGCGGTCGCGCCGGATCAGGTGGTAGGCCGGCATCTGCGGCAGGCGCGGCGGCAGCTGGCCCAGGGCATCGGCATCCTCGGCGCTCAGGCCTACGCGGCGGGTGATGCGGTTGCCCGGCTCGACCAGGGCGATGCAGTCGTCCAGCTCATGCGGCTGGGCCGGGTCGGGCGCTTGGCTCATCAGCGCCTGGCCCAGTTTCACGAACTCGTCGATGTAGAACTGGTAGTTGGTGAAGAGCACGAAGTTCTGAAAATGCTCGGGGCTGGTGCCGGTGTAGTGGCGCAGGCGGTGCAGGGAGTAGTCCACCCGCGGTGCGGTGAACAGGGCCAGGGGCTGGGGCGCGCCCGGTGGCAGCTCTTGCGTGCCGTTGGCGATGCCGTCGTCCATATCGGCCAGCTCGGGGAAATCGAAGAGGCTGCGCAGCAGGCGGCGGCGCTCGGGCGCGAGCTGGCTGTCCAGGCTGGCCTGCTCGTCGAGCGCGAAGTGCAGAGGGATGGGCTGCTTGCTGCTGCAGACCTCCAGTTCCACGCCGTGGTTCTGCAGCAGCAGCTCGAACTGCTCCAGGTAGTAACGCGCAAACAGCTCGGGTCGCGTCAGCGTGGTTTCGAACACGCCGGGGCCGGCGACAAAGCCGTAGGCCAGGCGCGAGACCTGGCGCTGCTCGCGCGCCGCACTACCCACGCGCAGGCGCAGCAGCGGGTAGCAGGCGCGCACCGGCGCGATGTCCTGGCCGGCGAGAAAGTCCTGCAGCGCTCGGCGCAGCTGCTGCAGGCCGGCCTGGTAGATCTGCTGCACATAGGCCAGGGCCGGGGCGGCCTGGTCAAAGGTCTGGGGCGCGAAGAACAGTGAGTCCATGAGCTTGGGTCGAACGGGCTGGGCGCGGCCGAGGCGCTGCGCCATCGGCCTTGATTGTGGCCCCGGCCAGCACGGCCTCGACCTCTCCGCGACCCAGGGCCAGATCGTTCAGCGCCCGGCCATCCATCTCGCGCAGCTCGGCCCTTGCGCGGCGGGCTTGCTGGCCTTGCGCCAGCAGGCGCAGCAGGGCATGTGGAATCAAGGAGAAGGGCTTTGGCTTCATGGCGTTCACCGTCTGGGTTGCGAGTGATCGCCATCTTGGGTTTTGAGGTATGGTTTGAAAAGTTGAATGAACTGATCAGAAAAATCAGAAAAACTGATGCGATGCCTGAGCCTGGACCAGATCCGCACCCTGGTGGCGATTGCCGACCTGGGCAGTTTTGCCGCTGCCGCCCAGGCCCTGCACCTGGCGCCGCCGACGGTGAGCCTGCACATCAGCGAGCTGGAATCGCGCCTCGATGCCACCTTGCTGCTGCGCCGCAAAGGGGCGCCGCGGGCCGATGCCCGCGCGACCGGATTGAGCCTGACCCCGGCCGGCCAGGAGCTGGTGCAGCGTGGCCGCCAGCTGCTGCGCGATGCCGAGGACGCCGAGGCCCAGGTGCGCCGCCATGCGCGCGGCCTGGTCGGCCGGGTGCGCCTGGGTACGGCCACCGGCGTGGTCGTGCATTTGCTGCCGCAGGTGCTGGAGGCGCTGGCGCAGCAGCATCCGGGCATCGATGTGGAGCTCAGCGTGCTGGGCTCGGCCGACACCTTGGCGCGGCTCGATGCCGGGCGCCTGGACATCGGCCTGGTCACCTTGCCCCTGCCCGGCGGCACGACCTTGCGCTGCACGCCCTGGCGGCGCGATCCCATGGTGGCTTTTCTGCCGGCCGACTGGCAGGCGCCTGCGCAGCTGGACCCGGCCTGGCTGGCCGACAAGCCGCTGATTTTCAACGACAGCAGCACCCAGATGTACCGCATGACCATGGCCTGGTTCGGCCAGGCCGGCTTCAACCCCAGCGCCCGCATCGAACTCAATTTCACCGAGGCGATGAAGAGCCTGGTGGCCGCCGGCTACGGTGCGGCGTTGTTGCCGCTGGAGAGTGAGCAGGAATCGCAGCGACTGGCCAGCCACGAGCGCATGCAGCTGCGCCCCTTGAACCCGCCACTGAGCCGCCAGCTGGCCCTGGTCCATGCCGATGAGGCCCTGCTGCCGCCGGGCGCGGCGCCGGTGCTGGAGGTGCTGCGGGCTTTTGCTCAGGCCTGAGAGACCGGCCTTGGTCAGGATCTTTACAGAGTCTTTAGGCCCATGGCTTGTGGCCCGAGTCCGAGGCCGCGATAGTGCGGGCGCATCTGTTCTGCTTGAACAGGCCTTCCGTGCAACCGCCCCTGTTCGTCCATGAGCCATTCCCCGACCTCCTCTGCAGCCCACCCACAGCCCAGCACGGCAAAGCCCGCCGCCTGGCCGGCGCTGCGCGAGGGGCGCATCGTCGCCATCGACATCTTCCGTGCCTTGACCGTGTTGGTGATGATCACGGTCAACACCTGGGGCGGCGTGGCGGGGCTGCCGGCCTGGATGCGCCACATGCCGGCGCAGGCCGACGCCATGAGCTTTGTCGATGCGGTGTTCCCGGCCTTTCTCTTCATCGTCGGCATGTCCATCCCCTTCGCCCTGCAGCAGCGCCGGCGCCTGGGCGACAGCACCTCGCAGCTGCAACTGCAGGTGCTGCAAAGAGCGCTGGGCCTGGTCGTGATCGGGGTCTTCATGGTCAATGCGGAGGGGGACTTTCATGCGGCATCCATGCCTTTGCCGATCGCGGCCTGGACCCTGCTGGTCTACCTGGCGGCCTTTCTGGTGTGGGGCTCGCTGCGTGGAGGGGCGGCCTTGGCGCGCCCTTGGCGCTGGGCCGGCCTGGGCCTGTTTGCGCTGCTGGCCTGGCTGTACCGGGGCGGCGCCGATGGACAGAGTGGCATGAGCCCGCAGTGGTGGGGAATTCTGGGCCTGATTGGCTGGGCCTACCTGATCGGTTGCGCGGTCTATATGCTGGCGCGAGGCCGTCTGTTCGGGGTCTTGCTCGGCCTGGTGTTCAGCGTCGTCTACGCCGCCGTTCACTGGCTCGACGCGGTGCAAGCCTCGCCGGGCTTGGCCCTCTTGTTCAGCCAGAACGGTCATTTCGCCCATGCGGTGCTGGTGCTCAGCGGTTGCGCCACGGCCTTGCGGTTTTACGGAAGCGGGCGGCCGAATGATCGCGCGCGGCTCTGGCTCTGGGCCCTTGCGTTTGCAGCGCTGCTGGCGCTGGCAGCCGCGCTGCTGCGGCCGGAGTTCAAGGTCTCCAAGATCCTGGCCACGCCGAGCTGGGCCTTGTACAGCGCGGCGGCTTGCGTGCTGATCTTTGCGGCGCTGGCGCAGTGGGTGGACGGCTGGGGCCGCAATCTCTGGCCTGCTGTGCTGGAGCCGGTGGCGGCCAACCCGCTGCTGGCCTATTTGATCCCTTTTGTGGTCAGCGCCCTCATGGGCTGGGCCGGCTGGGTCT
>JAIXSD010000426.1 GCA_027484885.1 Rubrivivax sp. | reverse complement strand
CCTGGGCGCCGCCCTGATGCGGCCCGGCGAAGGGCCGGAGCGGCTCTACCAGCGGGCCGACACCCTGCTCTACCAGGCCAAGAACGCCGGGCGCAACCGGGCCTGTGTCAGCGGGGAGGAGAAGGGTGACTGGTGATTGGTGATTGGTGATTGGTGAATCGTCAACGACCGTCCCCTCGCGAGAAGACCTCACCTGTTCACCTGTTCACCTGTTCACCCACTCACGATTCACGCCCCGCGCCCCTCACCCCCGATCAAACTTGAACACCGCCATGCTCGCCAGCAGGTTGGGAAATGTCCGCACGGTCTGGCCGTTCTGGATGCCGAAGCTGTCGAGCACGCGCAGGCGGTTCTTGCGCGCCAGCACCTCAAAATCGGCGTAGGTGCCGACGCGGATATTGGGCGTGTCGTACCACTCGTAGGGCAGCACGCGGGTCACCGGCATGCGGCCCATCAGCACCTGGGCGCGGTTGGCCCAGTGGGCGAAATTGGGGAAGCTGACGATGCCGATGCGGCCGACGCGCGCGGTCTCACGCAGCATGGCCTCGGTATTGCGCAGATGCTGCAGGGTCTCCAGCTGCAGCACCACGTCAAAGCTCTGATCCTCGAAGATGGACAGGCCTTCTTCCAGATTGAGCTGGATGACGTTGACGCCGCGCTGGGCGCAGGCCAGCAGATTGGCGTCGTCGAGCTCGACACCGTAGCCGCTGCAGCCTTTGTGGCGGATCAGGTGGTCAAGCAGCGCACCGGTGCCGCAGCCGAGGTCCAGCACGCGCGAGCCTTCAGGCACCAGGGCGGCAATTTGTTGCAGGACCGAGCTCATTGCAGTTCTCCGGCGATGCGTTGGAAGTAAGCGCGCAAGACGCCGTGATAGCGCGGGTCTTCGAGCAAAAAGGCGTCGTGGCCATGTGGCGCGTCGATCTCGGCATACGAGACATCGCGCTTGTTGTCGAGCAAGGCCTTGACGATCTCGCGCGAGCGCGCCGGCGAGAAGCGCCAATCGGTGGTGAAGCTGGCCAGCAGGTATTTGCAGCGGGCGCTGGCAAAGGCGCGGCTCAGGTTGCCGCCATGCTCACGCGCCGGGTCGAAGTAGTCGAGCGCCCGCGTGATCAGCAAATAGGTGTTGGCATCGAAGTAGTCGCTGAACTTGTCGCCCTGGTGGCGCAGATAGCTTTCGATCTGGAACTCGATGTCCTGCGTGCTGTAGCCCAGCTCGGCGGCACGCAGCTCGCGGCCGAACTTCTGCTCCATCGCATCGTCAGACAGATAGGTGATGTGGCCGATCATGCGTGCCACGCGCAGGCCGCGCTTGGGCACCACGCCGTGTTCGTAGAAATGGCCGCCGTGGAAATCGGGGTCGGTGATGATGGCGCGGCGCGCCACTTCATTGAAGGCGATGTTCTGCGCCGACAGAGCCGGTGCCGTGGCAATGGCGATGCAATGGCGCATGCGCTCGGGGTAGCGCAGCGACCAATCCAGCGCCTGCATGCCGCCCAGCGAGCCGCCCAGCACCGCGGCCAGCTGCTGCACGCCCAGCGCATCGAGCACGCGCGCCTGGGCATCAACCCAGTCCTGCACCGTCACCACCGGAAAGTCGGCGCCGTAGACCTTGCCTGTGGCCGGGTTGATGTGCATGGGGCCGGTGGAGCCAAAGCAGGAGCCGAGGTTGTTGATGCCGATGACGAAGAACTTGTCGGTGTCCAGGGGCTTGCCGGGGCCGATCAGGTTGTCCCACCAGCCTTCGCTCTTGTCCTGGCCCGCGTAGGTGCCGGCGACATGGTGGCTGGCGTTCAGGGCGTGGCAGACCAGCACGGCATTGTTGCGCTCGGCATTGAGCGTGCCGTAGGTCTCGTAGACCATTTCGTAGTCACGCAGCTCGGCGCCGCTGCGCAGGCGCAGGGGCTGGGGGAAGGCCATGCGCTGTGGGGTGACATGGCCTAGCTGTCCTGCATGGGGCATGGAGAGACTCCTGAAAAACAAAACCGGCGCCGCTGAGTGGAAAGCGGACGCCGGCTGCGCGGAGTCCCTCTTTAGCGGCATTTTTTGAGCGCCCGCAATTCGGAACAAATCGGCGCTGAGTCGCAATTATAGGGAGGATGAAGGGCCTGACGGCGCCTTGGCCGTCAGGCACCTCATTCAGCGGCCCTGCTTCACGGCGCGGTGCACAGGCAATGGACAAAGGTGTTGAAGGGCCGGCCGCCCTCGGCACGCTCGGTGACGAAGGCCAGATCGCGTTGCATCTCTTGCGCCGCCTTGGGCAGCAAGGTCGCCGCCTCGCCCAGGCCCAGCTCGGTGCGCACGGCGGCGGCGATCGAGGGCGCGACGATCTGGTCCAGGCTGGACAGCAGGCGCTCGACACGCCCCATCTCGCGCTCGACATAGCTCAACGGCGGCTTGCCTTCGATATTGGCCAGCTTGGCGGCGGCGCGCACGGCGTCGTCGAAGCTGCCCAGGCGATCGATCAGGCCGCGCTCCTTGGCCTGCGCGCCGGTCCAGACCCGGCCCTGGGCCACGGCATGGATTTCGGCCACGCTCTTCTTGCGCGCCGCCGCGGTCTTGGCGGTGAACTCGTCGTAGATGTGGTTGATGCTTTGCTGCACCGTGGTGGCCAGGCGAGGGTCCAGCGGACGGCGCGGATCGAAGCCGCCCGCCAGCCAGCTCGTCGTGTAGCCGCCGGTGTGCACCGAGAGCTTGTCCAGCAGCTTGTCGCCGGTGGGCAGCATGCCGAAGACGCCGATGGAGCCGGTGATGGTGGCAGGGTCGGCAATCACCTGGTCCGAGGACATGGAGACCCAATAGCCCCCCGAGGCCGCCACATCGCCCATGGAGATGACGACCGGCTTGCCGGCCTTCCGGGTCAGCTCCAGCTCGCGGCGGATGACCTCGGATGCAAACGCGCTGCCGCCGGGCGAATTGACCCGCAGCACCACGGCCTTGACCTTGTCGTCTTCGCGGGCCTGGCGGATCAGGCGCGCGGTCGAGTCGCCCCCGATGCGGCCGGGCGAGGCATCGCCATCGACGATCTCGCCCTCGGCCACCACCACGCCGACGCTGTCGCCCAGAGCGCTCTTGGGTTTGATGTAGGCCTGGTACTCGGCCAGGGTGACCTGGCGGAAGCTCTTGCCCTTGTCGTCCTTGGCCCCGCGCGCGATCAGCAGCTCGCGCATCTCATCACGGGTCTTGAGCCCGTCCACCAGCTTGGCTTGCAGGGCCAGCTGCGCCGTGTCGCCCTTGAGCGCGGTCAGCGTCTCGGGCAAGATGTCGATGCCCTTGGCGAGGCTGCCCTTGGGCAGCTTGCGCGCTGCCTCGACAGCACCGGTGTAGCGCTCCCAGAGGTCGTTGTAGAGATAAGCCTCGGCCTCCAGCGCTTCTTTGGACGGGCTGTTGGCAAAGTAAGGCTCGGCCGCGTTCTTGAACGCGCCGACACGCAGCACATTGGCGCTGACGCCCAGGCGGTCCAGCGCGTCCTTGTAGTAGGCGCGGTAGCGGCCAAAACCTTCGATCTGCACGGCACCCATGGGGTGCAGATACACCTCGTTGGCACGCGAAGCCAGGTAGTAGGCGCGCTGGCTGTAGCCATCACCGTAGGCCAGCACCGGCTTGCCCTTGGCCTTGAAGCGGTCCAGGGCCGCGGCCACCTCGCCCAGGCCGGCCAGGCCGGCGCCGGAGAAGTCATCCAGCGCCAGCAGCACGCTGCCGATCTGCGGGTCTTGGGCGGCGGCGTCCAGGGTGCTCAGCACATCGCGCAAGCGCGTCTGGCGCTGGTGGCTGCCTTGCAGCTGGGCCATGGCCTGGTCACGGGCCGAGCCCGAGAACTGCTCGACCAGCGGGCCTTGCAGATTCAGCACCAAGGTGGTCTTGTCCTTGAGCGGGGTCGGCCCCTGCGAGAACAGGCTGACGCCAATCAGCACCAGGATCAACAAGAGCAAGAGATTGAGCAGGGCGCGCCGGCTGGCATCCAAAAGCCACCAGACCTTGCCCACGGCCCACCACAGGCCCGAAAACACCTTCTTCACTGCCATGCCGGCTCCCGAATGAATGATGGACAGCCCGGCAGGCGGCTTGCTTCAGTCAGACAGTCTGCCTGTCTGTCAGCCAGCCAGCCACCGCCCGGGCCCTGCGGCGATTGTGCAGCAGGGCCCGTGCGCGAGACGAAAGCCAGGGAGCCCGGCTCAAGCGGGCGGCATGTCCTCGGCCCACAGCGGCAGCTTCTCCATCACCGCCTCGAACAAAGGCTGGGCCAGCAAGGCTTGCAGCCAGGCCTGCAGCGCCGGCAGCGGCGCAGCCGCAAAGGCTGCGGGGTCCACCGCCGCGAACTGGCGCACAAAGGGTAGCAAGGCCATATCGGCCAGGCCGCAGTGCGGCCCGCACAAAAAGGCGTGGCGTTGCAAGGCGGCTTCCATGGGCTGCAACTGCAGCGCCAGCGCGGCCGCGAACATGGCCTCGGGCTGATCGGGTGGCTGCTGCCGCTGCGGGTATTTGTAGCGATCGAGCAGGCGCTTGAAGGGGCCGTCGTTGCGCTCGATCCAGGCCAGTTGCTCCGCCAGCGGCGCCGCGGTCAGCCACCCGGCCGGGTCGTTCTGTGCCAAGGCCCAGCGCATGATGTCCAGGCTTTGCTCCAGCACCTGACCGTCAGGCAGCAGCAGCACCGGCACCGTGCCTTTGGGCGAGACCTGCAGCAGGGCCGCCGGCTTGGCGCGCAGCTGGATCTCGCGGGCCTGAACCGCCACGCCCGCCTGACGCAAAGCCAGGCGCGCCCGCATGGCATAGGGGCAGCGCCGGAAGGTGTAGAGCACAGGCGGCAGAGAAACGCTCACGGTCGATCACAGAAGTGGTGGCGGCCGATTGTGCGACACGCGCATCACCGGCCACAGTCCACTGTGCGATGCGCCACCGGCGCGGCTTTCAACACCCCGGATCGCGGGGTTGTTGCCCCGGGTGGGGCCTGCACAATGCAGCGCTTGCCCCTGTTGATGCCCATGTCCTCCGTTTTCCTGCTGCGCCGCGCGTCCAAATCGATCGAGTCCTCGTGCACAGCCCTGGCCGAAGACGGCCGCTGGCAGATCGCCGGCAGCAGCGAGCGCGCCACCGATTGCCTGCCCGCCCTGCGCGCCAGCCGCGCCCAGTTTCTGGCCTGCGATCTGCGCCTGGCCGACGGCCATGTACGCCGGCTGCTGCAGCAGCTGCGCCGCCTGCCCGAGGCGCCCAGGGTGCTGCTGCTCAGCTCCTGCGCCCACGACACCATGCTGTTCGACACCCTGGCCGATGGCGCCCATGGCTATATGGTCGAGTGCGAACGCGGCAGCAGCCTGCCCCAGGCCCTCAGCCAGCTGCAAGCCGGCCAGGCCCTGATGTCGCCCGAGCTGGCGCGCCAGACCCTGCAGAGCATGGGCCTGAGCCGCATCAGCCTGGAGCGCGCCCAGGCCCTTGCCGCGGCGCAAGACCTGACCCCGGCCGTGGGCCCGAACTGCGAACCCGATCAGGTGTTCAACGAGCTGACCCGCGCCGATCAGCACCTGCTCAGCCTGATCGCCCTCGGCCGCCTGCCCGCCGAGATCGCCCAGCTCTGGCGCCTGGCCAGCGAAGACATCGGCCGCCGCCTCAGCGCCATCTACGGCAAACTGCACCGCTGGCAAGCCGCCCGCAGCCTGGATCTGGCGCTGGCTTGACGAATTGAGCTGAATCCCTGAAATGCGCAAGGCCTGCCATCACGGCAGGCCTTCGCTCAGCGAGCCCGAATCGAAGGGCTCAAACGACCGCGCGGCGGCGGCGCACCAGCAAGCCGACAGCCCCGAGGCCGCCCAGCATCAGGATGTAGCTGCTGGGCTCTGGAACCGGAGCGGCCACCAGGGCATCGACCGAATTCTCAAAGGCAGCCTCGCTCAAGCCACGGTTGAAGACGATGTAGAAGGAATCGGAGGCGGCATAGTCATCCGACTTCAGCTTCAGCTCGATCAGGTAGGCGCCCACCGGCGCATTGGGCGTCACCGACATCTTCAGGTGATCATGGATGGTGCCGCCTGCGGAGACCTCAGACACATACTGGGTCTCGCCCTGGCTCACGCCACCGAGGGTCCAGGTGGTCGGCGCGTCCTGGTAGACATCGGCGATGCTCACACCATAGCCTGCGGCCGGCGCGCCCCAATTGGCCCCGTTCCAGAAGCTCAAGGCGCCCAGGCCCTCGAAGGAGATCAGCGCGCCCGGCTTCAGCAGGCTGCCGGCCTGGGTCTGGAAGCCAGGGTCCTTGGTGGCCCAGGGTCCGCTGGCGAGATCGCCGAAGTCGGCTTCGTAGATATTGAAGCCGGTCACCCCGTGGGTTTCAAAGTGCGAGCCGCCAACGGTCAATTTGCCGTTGACGGCCGAAACAGCGATGTCGCCCGCGTGGTCTTCACCTGCGACGGCCCAGACCGGCAGCACAGCAAGGGCCGCGAAGGCCAGTTTGACAGACAGATTCTTCAGCATGAAATTTCTCCTAGCAGTGATTTCAGATGGAACGGGCGGGTCAGTTCAATGGCTAGAAACGACTCAGCAATTATGCAACTTACTTGCATTTAAGTTATCGCCAACCCCCTAGTTGAATGGGTCGCTCTGCGCCCGGCTTGACGCCGCCGCGAACTGACCCACACAAGCACGAGCCCCAGAGCCAGGATGGCGGCCGATGCCGGCTCGGGGACCGGCGAGGTTTGAATGAAGGCCTCGCGCGCGCGCTGGAACGACGCATCGTCAAGACCTCGGTTCAGCACCATGTAGAAGGGATCGGAGCTCAGATAGTCTGCCGAGGTCAAGCGCAAGGTGATTTGGTAGGCCCCCAAGGCAGCGCCTTCGGTGATAGAGAAAACCAGGTGTTCATGCAGCTTGCCTGATGCAGTGGCTTCCCCCAGCAGCTGGCTGGTCCCATGCGAGACACCAGCCGCCGTCCAGATGCTGTCTGCCTCGAGATAGTCAGACACACGCAGCTGCGTGCCCTGCGGCGCCAGGTTCCAGCGCACGCCGTCCCAGAAGCTGAGCGCGCCCAGGCCTTCAAATCCAATCTCCACCCCAGGCTTGAGTCGTTCAGTGCCCTGGGTCTGAAAGCCCGGGTTGCTGGTGGCCCAGGGGCCATGAAACAGGTCACCCAGATCGGCGCGGTAGATGTTGAATCCAGTCAGGCCATGGATCTCAAGCCGCTGGCCGCCCAGCTTCAGCTGCCCCTCGCGCGCCGAAACGGCCACATCGCCGGCATGATCGGCCGCCAAGGCCGAAGATGCCGCGCTCGCGGCCAGCATGGCAACCCCCAGCCATCGGTACAAGTTTGTTCTTTTCATCATTCAGGTCCTCACTCCTCAATAAGTCAACACAAGATACGAAATGCGAACGGCCAAGCTCAGCGGCGCGGACGCTCCCACGGCAGCTGCACCGAGGGCGTCCAGGGCGCGGTCGGCGTGCGTGCCGGCGGCAGGGGCTTGACCGGCGGCGCTTGGCACGCGGCTTCGATAGCCTCGCTCCAACGCCCTTCGGTACAGCGGAAGCTGGCCGAACCGGTGTTGGGCACCAAGCTGTCTTGCAATTGCAGCAGGCTGCCCGAGGGGCTGGCGGGCGCCATCGCCTCACAGCGCTCACCGGCTTGCACCCAGCTCAGGGCTTGCGCCACACAAGGCTTGGGCGCTGACGCCTGGCAGCTGGCATCGCTGGCGCCGCTCCATTGCCCTTGCGTGCAGGCAAAGCGGGCGGAGCCGGTCAGCGGCTCCTGCCGATCCACCGCGACACTGCTGCCACCTGAAACCGTCTCGGGCACCGTGGCGCTGCAGACCAGGCCGCCCACATCCCAGTTCAGCGTGCGGCCGGGGCAGGCCGGTGGCGGCGCCTCGCTGCAGCGCGCTGCCGTCGCTGAGCTCGCGCTCCAGCGCCCGTCGCTGCAGCTGTAGAACGCCTGGCCCGTGGTCGGCGCCGTGCTGTCCTGCACGGTCTGCGAAGCCCCCGAGGCGGCAGCCAGCAAATTGCCCGAACAACTGGCGCCTGCCTCACTCCAGGTGACTGCCTGCGCGACGCAAGCGGCCAAAACTTGCGGCGCGCAGCGGGCACGCAGCGGCGCACTCCAACGCCCGTCCTGGCAGCTGAAGCTGGCGTCGCCTACCGCAGGGCCCATCTGATCGAACAGCTGCTGCTCCGCTCCCGACGCTGCTGCAGCCGTCGTCGCGCCGCAGCTGTGCCCCTCCACCACCCAGCTCAGGCTCTGCGCAGTGCAAGCCGCCGGAGGCGGCAGGGCGCAACTGGCGGCCGAAGCGCTACTCCATTGCCCATTGCGGCACTCAAAGCGGGCCGAGCCCGTGGCGGGCGCCTGGCGATCATCCAGCTGCACCGTCACGCCCGAACTTGTAGCGCTGGCCGAAGCGGAGCAAGCGACGCCACCCACGCTCCAAGTGAGCTGCTGAGCCGCACAGGCCGGGGGAGGCGGCACGGCGCAGCGGCTGCTGCTGGGCGCGCTCCATTGCCCGGCAACACAGCTGAAGCTGGCCTCGCCCAGAGTGGGGGCCATGTTGTCGACCAGCACCTGGCTCTGCCCCGACTCGGTCGACGCCACGCTGGCACTGCAGCTCTGGCCGTCCACGGCCCAGCTCAGGGTCTGCGCCGGGCAGACCGGCGGCGGCGGCAGGCTGCAACTGGCCTGGCTGGGCGGTCCCCAGCGCCCGCTGCTGCAGCTGAAGCGCGCGCTGCCCGTCGCCGGCGAACTGGTGTCGTCGAGCGTGATTGTGGCGCCCGAAGCAGCCTCGCCCGCCACAGCCGAACAGCTTGCCCCACCCACCGACCAGCTGAGCGTTTGCGCTGCACAGGGCGGGGTGATGCGTGCTGCGAAAGCCTGCTGCATCTGCTGGGTGTTGATGCCCGACTCAAAGATCACGTGGAAGGGCTGCGAGGTCAGGTACTTGGGTTGACCCGAGACCAGAACAGGCGACCACAGCTCCAGAGTCACCAGATAGGCGCCTACCGGCGGTGTGCCACTGCTGGCCGAGATCTTCCAGTCCAGATGAGAATGGAAGGTGCCACCAGTCTTGGTCTCGTCGATCAGAGCGGTCAGCGGGCCGGCAATGCCTTGCGAATCAAAACGCGTGCCGGCGGCATAGTAGGCGTACTGATCGGCCCACAAGGTGGGATTGGTGCTGTAGCCCAGCACCACCTCGGGCGGGATGCCGCCGAACAAGGTGATCTTGACGCCCGTCGGCGCAGCCCCCCATTTGCCGGTCGCGGGCGACCAGTACTGCAGGCGGCCCAGGGCACGAAAGTGGATCTGCTCCCCCGGCGCGAACCAGCCGCTGAAGGCCTGGAAGCCCGGATTGGCCGTGGCGTACTTGCCGCCCGGGAAATCACCAAAATAGGCCGGAAACAGGCGGTAAGCGGTGAGCCCGTCGATGGGCAGCTGGCCGGCCAAGCCGAGATCGCCGTAGAAGTCAGTCTCGATGCGACTGCCGGCCACCGGGCCTTTGTCGGTACGCAGCTCCACGTCGAAATGCTGCGCCCAGGCACCGCCCCCCAGACCAGCGAGCGCCAAGCCAAGAGAACCGACCCGAAGTAGACGGGCGAGCGCATCGCAAGCGGACATGAATCAAGATTTAATGCAAATGAGTTGCATATAATAATGCAAGTTGCTTGCACGTAACCAGACACATCAACAGCACGCATTCCCGCAGAAGCGCCCGCTCGTTGTGCAACCCGGGCCCGCCGCCTTCTGATTCGATGAACGCCAAATTCGCATACCCGCGCCAGGCCAAGCTGCTGCTGCCTCTGACTTTTCTCTTGCATGCCCCAGCCGGCTGGACCCAGAACCCGCCCGCCGCGCCCAGCACGACCGAGGCGCAAGCCCTGCCCACGGTCAAGCTGCAGGGTCGGCAGCAGCGCAGCTCGGAACTGGCCGGTCCCAGCACCCAACTGAGCGGCGACGAACTTCGCAACAAGGCCTCGGCCACCCTGGGCGCCACCCTGCAAGATGAGCTGGGCGTGGCCAATTCCAGCTTCGGCCCCAATGTCGGCCTGCCCATCATCCGCGGCCAAGGCGGCTCGCGCGTCAAGGCCCTGGTAGGCGGCGGCGGCGCGCACGACGCCTCGTCTCTCAGCGCCGACCATGGCGTGATGGTCGAATCCGCGCTGGCACAGAGCATCACCGTACACCGCGGGCCCTCGGCCATCCGCCATGGCGGCGACGCCATCGGCGGCGCGGTCGAGATCGAGTACGGCCGCATCCCGGAGCAGCGCCCGCAAGGCCTGAAGCTGCAAAGCGAGGCGCGCGCCGGAGGTGGCGGAACCCTGGGCCTGCTGCGCGCCCAAGGCGGTTGGGGCGGGCCTGCCTCGCCTGAGGGCAGTGAGGCCGCAAAGCCACGCACCGGCTGGGCCTGGCATCTGGACGCCCATGGGCGACGCAAGGAAGAAGCCCGCATCCCGGCCTGGGCCATCGATGAAGAGGCAGTCAAACAGCAGTTCTTCCTGGTCAGCGGACGCAACACCTGGGGGCACATCCCCAACAGCGACGCACACAGCTCGGGCGGCGCCACAGGCCTGAGCACCGTCTTTGACAGCGGTTATGCTGGCGTCTCGGCGGCCAAGCTGCGTATCAACTACGGCCTGCCGCCGGGCGCACATTCGCACAACCATGGCAGCGGCAGCACGCCCCCGGGCGAGCCAGCCGAGCCCGCCATCCGCATCCAGGCAGAGCAGCAAAGGCTGGACTTCAAGTCCAGCATCAAGTTCGACAGCGCCTGGGCTCGCGAACTCAAGCTGCACTTGGGCGACACCCGCTACCGTCACGACGAGCTGAACAACGGCCTCAGCGAAACCGTGTTCCGCAATGAGGTCCAAGAAGGCCGGCTGGAGCTCGAACACAGCCTGGCCCCGGCCCATTGGGGAAGCTTGGGCTTGCATGTGCAGAACCGGCATTTCTCGGCCCTGGGCCTGGAAGCCTTTGTGCCCCAGACCCGCATCGCCAGCGCCGCGCTCTATGCCATTCAAGGCTTGAAGCTGGAGGACTGGACCCTGGAGCTGGGCTTGCGGGCCGACTGGCGCCGCAGCCGACCCCAGCCACAGGCCTCCAGCTTCGGCATCGAGGTGCTGCTGCCCGAACGTCGCTTCACTTTTGGCAACCTCTCGCTGGCCCTGACCCGCAAGCTCGGCGATGGCAGCGTGAGCCTGACGCATTGGCGCGCGAGCCGGGCCCCGGACGTGCAGGAGCTGTACGCCCTGGGCCCCCACATCGCCACCCGCACCTACGACTTCGGCAACAGCGCGCTGCGGCTGGAAACCCTGCGCGGCTGGAATCTGGCGCTGCGCCAGCAATGGGGCGGCCTAAGCTTTCAAGCCAACGCCTTTCGCTACGACAGCGAGGACCACATCTACCAGCGCAGCCTGGGCGTGTTCTTCGCCGCGGAGAAAAAGCAGTTCCGCGCCCTGTGTGCGCAGCTGGACCAATGCCTGCCTGTGACACGCTACGAGCAAGACCATGCGCACTTTCACGGCTTTGAGGCCGAGCTCAAGCAGGAGCTGCTCGATCTCAGCACAGAAGCTGCGGCAGGTGACAGCCTGCAGCTCTCGCTGCTGGGTGACCGGCTGCGCGGCCGCCTTGACCGCCTGGGCCAGGATGTGCCGCGGCAACCCGCGCCGCGCTGGGGCCTGCGCCTGGAGCTCTTGCGCGGCCCCTGGCAGGCCGAGCTGCGCCGCATGCACAGCCTGGCCCAGCGCCACCCGGGCGAGAACGAAACGACTACCGCCGCATCGACCCAGTGGCATGCCTCGCTGCGCTGGACCGGCCGCCTGCAAGCCGGCCTCCAAGTCAGCAGCTATCTGTTGGGCCGCAATTTGACGAATCAAGAGGTGCGCAACAGCACCTCCTTCCTGCGCAACTACGCCCCCGAACCCGGCCGCAGCATCGAGCTGGGCGCCGAACTGAGGTACTGACCCATGCCCCGCCACCGCGCATTCCCACCGTCGACGCCATCCCGGATTTCCGCCACCTGGCCACGCTGGCAGCTTCATCCACGGCTGCGCCTGAGTGTGTTGGCGGCTGCGCTGAGCCTGGTCGCCTGCGGCGGCGGCAACACAGTGGACGAGCCGGCCTCTTTCAAGCTGCTGCCTGACGATTTGGTGGGCGCGCCCTGCGCAGGCTGCCGCGAGGGCTATCTGGTCGGGCAGGCGCATGACGGCGTGGCCCTGGCCGATGCCGAGGTTCTGATGATCGATGCACAAGGTCGAACCGCCCGCGGCCGCACCGATGCGCAAGGGCGTTATGCCATTGCCACCACAGGACTCGGCGGCCCTCTGCTAGTGCAGGTCAACGGCCTGAGCAGCGGCGAGCCGGTGCAGCTGCACTCCCTGGCGGTGGCCGTGGATGTGGGCAACCGCGCCGTCCATGTCTCGCCCCTGACCGAGCTGATGGCGGCCTTTGTGCTCGGCGGCGCGCCACAAGACTTGTTGAAACAGGGTCGGCTCGACTTCATGCGCGTCCACGCCAACAGCTTGCGCAGCAGCCAGGACCGGGTTCGCAATCTCGTCCAGTCCTCCTGGGCCGTGATCGCCGGAGCCAGCGCTGCGGCGCCCGATCTGCGCAGCGGCGAGCAAGGCTCGGCCCACCAGGGCATGGGGGCACTGGCCTCGCTGATCGAACTGCAGCGCGTGGCGGGTGCCTACCGCCTGAGCGGCGTGGCTGGGGATGCCGCCGCTCAGGCCGGCGTGCAGGTCGACCCGGTGGCCTCCAGCGTCGACGCCCTGCTGCCCGCGCCCGGCGCAGCCCAAGCAGCGGCCATGCAGGCGGGGCTGGTGGCCCTGCCGGGCCTGGAGCAGTCGCTGGCACGCTTCAGCCAGCTCTTCCAGGGTAGCCAGCCCCCCGAGTCCCGCGAATTGCAGGGCTGGCTGGCGCCGGAGTTCCGCCACACCGGGCTGGACGCCGAGGCCTTCATCGAGCAAGTCTTGCTGCAAGCCGAACCCGGCGAAGCGCCGGGCAGCAGCCTGCGCGGCGTGCGCTTCGAGCGGCCTCGCCTGCTGCAAGTGGAAAGCGCCGATCGGCTGCGCGTGCGGGTACAGCTGAGCCTGCCGGCTCCCGCCCTGCCGCGCAGCGAAACACTGTGGATGCGTAAGGTCGGCGACCGCTGGCTCTGGGAAGGCGATGGCCAGACCGGTCTGGTGCGGGTGCGCCATCTGGCCATCCTCGGGCCCAAGCCGCGCGAGGCGGCCGATCTGCTGGCTCTGCCGGGCATGCACTGCGCCGCCAGTGGATCGGCAGACACGCGCTGCGCCGTCGAAGGTGGCCAAGGCGATGCGCCCAGCGGCGGCCAGCTGGACTACGGCAGCCCGCAGAGTGAGCAGTTCGGCCTGCTGGCCCATTTCCGCTCCGAGGCCGGCAGCTGGCAAGAACGCCTGCAGATCGCGCGTCAGCGCACGCGGCTCTTGGCCACACCCAGCGCTCAGGTCAGCCAGCATCTGGCGTTTGAGGTGGACGCCCGCCGCATCGATCCCCGCGTCAGCCAGGTGCGGGTGCAGGGCATCGGTCTGCCCGAGCAGGGCCTGAGCCTGGTGCCCGCAGCTGGAGGGCAAGGATTCGAGCATCTGGCCCTGGCGGACAGCCCGGAACAGGACTGGCATGCCCTGCGCACCGACCGCTGCCCGGGTAGCGCCAGCAGCCCGGCCGAGCATGCGCTCTGCCAGGCGAATTGGGCCAAGGCGCAGCTGGGCGAGGTCTACCGTTTCAGCTTCTTCGATGCCCAGGGCCGGCTGCTGCAGACCCAAAGCGCGCGCCTGCCCGCCCCACCCGCGCCGGCCGCCGAGCTGCTGGCGCAGGCCTCGCAGTGGTTCGCGCGTTTCGATCTGCAGGCGGAGCCAGCGCAGCAGCCGCTCTATGCCCGCGTGCTGGACCCGGAGCGACAACAACAGGCGCTGGACTACCGCTGGACCTGGCAAGCGCCCAAGAGCGCTTCACAGCAGCTCGTGGGCGCCCAGCTGGAACTGCACTGGGGCCAGCCCGACACCGGCGCCCAAGGCCAGTTGCGGCTGCCGCTGAGTGCCCGCCAGCTGCAAGCCACCGGCGGCAGCCTGCGGCCTGCTCAGCTTGTGCCCCAAGCGAGCCTGCCGAGCGGCGCCTTGCCCGTGTGGCTCAGCGCCCGCCTGAGCAGCCGCGATGCGCAGGGCAACACTTACATGCACTACATCGCGCCGAACAACCCCTTCTGAGGCGCGGGCTCAACGCGGCTTGGCCTGCGGCTGCGTGCCGCAATCGGCACATTGGCCGTGCACATTCAAATCCACTGCCGCCACAGCGAAGCCCTCGGGCACCGCCGGTTGGCGCGGCGGCTTGGCCGGGAGGCAATAGACCCGGCCGCAATCGTCACAGTGGAAATGGGCATGGCCCTGGTGCTGGGCAGCCTGCTGCATCAAGGCATAGCGGCTGACTCGGTCGTCGCCCACGGCCTTGCTCAGAACCCCGGCCTCGGCGAGGGCATCGAGCGTGCGGTAGAGGGTGACCGCATCGATGGCCTGGGGCAGTTCGGCTTCGATGTCGGCGTGGCTGAGTGCACGTGTGGCCTGCTCAAACACCGCCAGCACGGCCAAACGGTTGGGCGTGACACGGAGACCCAAAGCGGCCAGTCGCTCGCGGCGCGCCTCCAACAGCGCCGCTTCTTGGGCGGCACGGGCGTGGGCGGACGGGCTGGCGCTGGGCTTGCGTGTCTTCATGCCCCAATTCTAGGGGCGGCCTGCCCGAAGGCAGACCCAACAGACCTCAGGGCGCGGTGCGGCCCAGGTGCTGCAGCCAGAAGGCCTCGTACTTGCGGTGCCAGCCCACGGTCTTGACGGCGCCGCCCATGCCGTGCTCGCCCTCGGGGTCGAGGAAGAGGTCGACCAGGCCTTCCTTGCCGGTTTCGAGCAGGGCGCGGTAAACGTTGACCGTGTCCTGGTAGAGCACGTTCGGGTCCATCATGCCGTGCACCAGCAGCAAGGGCTTGCGCAGACCCTTGGCCATGGGGATCAGCGAGTACTTGCGCAGCACGGGCTTGCTGCGGTCGACCTTGCCGATGGTGCGGCCGCTGTACCAGCTGTTGTAGTTCTCCCATTCGGTCGGGCCGGCACCGGCGATGCCGGCGGCGAACAGATCGGGTTTGCTGTACATGGTGTACTGGGTCTGGAAGCCACCGAAGCTCCAGCCGTTCAGGCCCACGCGCGCGGGGTCGATGCCGAAGTCCTTGCTCATCAGCGTGTGCAGGTCTTCCAGGTCCTCGGTCTGCGGCAGGCCGGCCTGTTCCCAGTTGGCGTCCGAGAAGCGGCGGCCGTAGTTGCTGTGGCCACGCGAGTCGATGGTCACCATCACATAGCCATGCTTGGCCGCCATATACATGGCGAAGACGTAGGCGCTGGGCTGGAAGCTGTCGCTCTCGACCGAGTGGCGGTCGTTCAGCGGGCCGCCGTAGATGTAGACCACAGCCGGGCGCTTGTCGGACGCCTTCCAGCCTTGCGGCTTGAAGACATAGGCCGGGATGCTGTCGCCGTGGCGGTTCTTGAAGCTGAAGCGCTCGGGGCGCAGCACATCGACCTGGCTCCAGGCCTTGTCATGGCTGTCGGTCAGGGTCTTGAGCGCGGGCTTGGCGCCGGCCTCGATCAGCTTGAGTTCGGGGCGCGACACCCAGTTGCCGGCATTGGCCGCCAGCCACTGGCCGTCGTGCGAGACCACGGCATTGCGGTGGTACTCGCCCGGTGTGCCCAGGGCCTGCATGCTGCCATCGGCCATGCTGACGCGGAACAGGTTCATGCTGGCCAGATCGTCCTTGTTGGCCGCCACGAACATGTTCTTGCTGTCGGGCGTGAAGCCCAGCACCTGATGGGCCTCGAACTCACCCTTGAGCAGGGGGCGCAGGCTGCGTGCGGCCAGGTCCCAGGCATAGGGCTGGCGGAAGCCGGCTTCGTCCAGCACCAGCACCAGCTGCTTGCCATCGGGCGTGAAGCGCGGGCGCACCACGTTCACCACCTCGTGGCCCACGTCGCCGCGGCGCTCCAGCACCATCTCGGGCTTGGCGTTTTCGTCGGCATTCCCCACGTAGACGCGCAGCAGCTCTTTCTCGCGCTCCCAGGTGCTGAAGGCATAGCGGCTGCCGTCACGCGCCCAGGCGATGGGGCTCATCTCGAACCAGACATCGCCACCGGCATGGGTAAACACAGGCGCCGATTGCTTGGCCGGTGCCTCACCTGCGGCGGGCACCTTGCGGATGTAGAGCGCCAGCGGCTTGATGACCAGCTTGTCGTCGGAGACCTCGCGGTCCACCTTCTTGGCTTTGGCGAAGCGCTCGTTGTAGCCCATGATCTCGACCTGGCGCCCGGTGGGCTCGGGCACGGGCTTGCCGTCGTCACCGGCCGGCTTGCTGGGTGCGCGGCCGATCAAGGCCATCCAGCGGCTGTCTTCGCTCAGCGTGGTTGATTCGATGGCGTACTTTTTGTCGGCGTCATCGGGGTGGATCAGCTCGCGATTGAGCACCTGCACGCCACCCTGGTTGAAGCGGGCGCGCAGCACGCGCTTGTCATCCATGAAGACATAACCCGCGTCATCGGCGGTGTAGGCCACCAGGCGAAGATTGCGCTGCAGGTCCAGCAGGGGCTGCAGCTTGCTGTCACCGGCGACCCAGCGGAACAGGGCACCGCGGTACTGCAGGATCAGCTCATCGGCCTTGTTGGCCCAGACGATTTGCGT
>JAIXSD010000018.1 GCA_027484885.1 Rubrivivax sp. | reverse complement strand
GAGTGGTAGTTCAGTTGGTTAGAATACCGGCCTGTCACGCCGGGGGTCGCGGGTTCGAGTCCCGTCCACTCCGCCAGCTTTAAGTCAAAGATTAAAATGTCTTTGTCAGCGTTGAAGAAATCTGCTGAGGCAGGTTTCAAAGGCGGCCAAGAAATTGGCTGCTGTTATTTGTGAAGTTGTTTGGGGTTTGACACGCTTGAATGGCGCGGCAACCGAGATTCGTAAGGATCTGGGGGTATAGCTCAGCTGGGAGAGCGCTTGCATGGCATGCAAGAGGTCAGCGGTTCGATCCCGCTTACCTCCACCACCAAATTTATTTGGAAGTGGCGCGCGATTCAGGAAGTGATCAAGCGAGAAGGTTGAGTCCCCTTCGTCTAGAGGCCTAGGACACCACCCTTTCACGGTGACTACAGGGGTTCGAATCCCCTAGGGGACGCCAAGTTTGACAAGGCTTGGCAGTGTTTAAAAGAGCGCTGCGCAACTTGTCCGGTGTAGTGCAATATCTGTTTAGGTATTGCAGCTCATCTGGAGTGGTAGTTCAGTTGGTTAGAATACCGGCCTGTCACGCCGGGGGTCGCGGGTTCGAGTCCCGTCCACTCCGCCAACATATCGAGAAACCCCGCAAGCGAAAGTTTGTGGGGTTTTTTCTTGCCCGTTTGATATTCGTGAGTTGGGTCTGGTTGGATTTTTCGTGATATCGGCAGGATATCTGGGTACATGTTTGGATGTATGCGAGTTTGTATTTTGGCCCGGTATCTGCTTTGACAGCCCGCTGGTGTCGCCCATCAACTGGTGAGTAACTGGCAGCGTCTTTTCTAGGGTTTCAAACCGAGCTTGGGCTGTGAGGCGAGGGAATCAAGCGGGCGATTCAAGCAGCCGTTGTTGTGGCCTTGGGTGCCTGTGGTTCACCCTGGGACTCACGGATACTGATCGCAGGACCGGCTGAGTCGCCGAATCTCGTCGATGCCAGCATTCAAGCACGCAAAAAAAGAGCCTCCAATGGAGGCTCTTTTGTTTGGCTTGGTTCGCCCCTGAATGGAGGCGGCCTCTGGTTCGGGAAGAACGGTGATGGCTTGTCGCTTGGCGAAGCAAAGTTGATCGAGTCGCCGCGGCATCGCGCGCAAATAAATCGAGCAGCCTGGGCTTCAGCTGAACATCTGATTGCGGATCAGGCCCACGGCCAGCCCTTCGATGGCAAAGCTGTCGTCGTCAGCGGCGACCTGGATCGGTTCGAAATCGCTGTTTTCGGGCAGCAATTCAATGCCGCCGCGGCCGCGCTTGAAGCGCTTGACGGTCACTTCATCGCCGATTCGGGCAACCACGATCTGCCCGTTCTTGGCTTCAGAGGCTTTTTGCACTGCCAAAAGGTCGCCATCCATGATGCCGATGTCTTTCATGCTCATGCCTTTCACTTTGAGCAAAAAGTCGGGCTTCTTGGCGAACATGTTGGCTTCGACGGCGTAGTTTTGCTCGATGTGTTCCTGCGCCAAGATGGGGTGACCGGCTGCCACGCGCCCAATCAGCGGGAGATTCAGCTGGGCCAGGCTGGCCAAAGGGAAATCGAGTTGTTGCCGATCGCTGCCGCGTGGTGCGGCTCGGCCGCGCGCATAACCAGCTTGAAACTCGCGCGCTTCTTGTGACTCGCGGGCATCGCGTGCGGAGTTGAGCGCTCTCAATGTGTCAGACTTCAGGCGGATGCCGCGCGAGGTGCCGCCGACCAGTTCGATGGCGCCTTTGCGGGCCAGGGCTTGCAAATGCTCTTCGGCTGCGTTGGCGGAGCGAAAGCCGAGCTCGGCAGCGATTTCGGCTCGGGTCGGTGGAGCGCCGGTGCGTTCGATGGCGGCTCGCACCAGATCGAGGATTTGTTGTTGTCGCGCGGTGAGTTTCGGGCTGTCTTCCACGGTGGTCATCCTCTGCTTGGGGCCTTGGGGCTTGATGGCCTGAATATTTATCCAGTGACTGTATTTTCATCCAGGAAATTCAAAATTGCAAAGCAAGCTAGAAACAAATGCCGTGAATGAGCGGGTTTCTGATGCGAAACCAGGGCTTGTGGTGATTCTCGGAACCGGCGGCACCATCGCCGGTACGGCGGCTGATGCCTCGGACAATGTGGGCTACCAAGCCGCGCAGCTCGGTGTGGCCCAGCTGATTGCCGCGATTCCGCCGCTGGCACAGCGCGCACTGGAAGCTGAGCAAGTTGCGCAGCTGGACAGCAAGGACATGGATTTTGCGACCTGGCGTCTGCTGGCGGAGCGGGTGGCGGCCCATCTGGAGCGGCCGGAGGTGGCCGGCGTGGTCATCACCCACGGCACGGACACCTTGGAAGAGACCGCGTACTTCTTGCAGCGAGTGCTCGTACCGGCCAAGCCGGTGGTCATCACCGCGGCCATGCGGCCCGCGACCGCACTGCAGACCGATGGCCCGCAGAATCTGCTGGACGCGGTCACCTTGGCGGCGGATGCATCGGCGTCGGGCGTGCTGGTGGTGTTTGCCGGCAGCATCCACTCCGCCGAACAGGTGCGCAAGGTGCACAGCTACCGGGTCGATGCCTTCGCCTCGGCCGATGGTGCGCGCTTGGGTGCGGTGGAGGAGGGGGTGGTGCGCTGGTTCGCAGCACGGCCGCAGCCCGAAATGCAGCCGCCGCTGGAGCTGGGTCGCTTGCCGCAAGGCGAGCAGAGCTGGCCGCGGGTGCAGATCGTGCTCAACCATGTCGGCGCCGATGGCTCGGTGGTTCGAGCCTTGTTG
>JAIXSD010000256.1 GCA_027484885.1 Rubrivivax sp. | reverse complement strand
TGGGGGAGGCGCGCCGCATGAGCATCCTGGCCCTGGGCTTGAACCACGGCAGCGCGCCGCTGGACCTGCGCGGCCGCTTTGCCATCCCGCTGGAGGCGCTGGGGCGCAGTGTGCAGGGCTTGCGCAACCACCTGTCTCGGGCCCAACCGGAGGTGGCGATTCTGTCCACTTGCAACCGCACCGAGCTGTATGTGGGCCTGCCCAGCGCATCGTCCTGCCCGCGCCATGCCATGGAGCTGGCCGAGCCGGCGATTGAGTGGCTGGCCGCCCATGGCAGCACCAGCGCCGCCAGCCTGCGCGAGCACAGCTATCTTTTGCAGGGGCCGGAGGCCGCGCGCCATGCCTTCCGCGTGGCCTCGGGCCTGGATTCCATGGTGCTGGGCGAGCCGCAGATCCTGGGCCAGATGAAGGCGGCGGTGCGCGAGGCCGACAGCGCCGGCGCGCTGGGTGTGACCCTGCACCAGCTCTTCCAGCGCAGCTTTGCCGTGGCCAAGGAGGTGCGCAGCAACACCGAGATCGGCGCCCATGCGGTGAGCATGGCGGCGGCCGCGGTGCGCCTGGCCTTGCAACTCTTCGAGGCCTTGCACGACACGCGCGTGCTCTTCGTCGGCGCTGGTGAAATGATCGAGCTGGTGGCCACCCATGTGGCGGCGCAGAAGCCGCGCAGCATCACGGTGGCCAACCGCAGCCGCGAGCGGGGTCAGGTCTTGTGTGAGCGCCTGGGGGCGGAGTCCATGCCGCTTGCCGATCTGGGCCGGCGCCTGCATGAGTTCGATGTGGTGATCAGCTGCACCGCCAGCAGCCTGCCCTTGATCGGTCTGGGCGCGGTGGAGCGGGCGCTGAAATCGCGCAAGCGCCGGCCGCTCTTGATGCTGGACCTGGCCGTGCCGCGCGACATCGAGCCCGAGGTGGCGGCGCTGGATGATGTCTACCTCTACACCGTCGATGACCTGGCGCAGCTGGTGCAGGGCAATGGCCAGCGCCGGCAGGCGGCCGTGCAGCAGGCCGAGGCCATCGTCGACCAGGGCGTCAGCAGCTTTGCCCAATGGCTGGAGCAGCGGGCCAGCGTGCCCCTGATCCAGGCCCTGCAGCGCCGCACTGAGGACTGGCGCCAGACCGAGCTGGCCAAAGCCCGCCGCGCGCTGGCCAAGGGCCAGGATGTGGAGGCGGTGATGGATGCCTTGTCCGGCGCCCTGACGCGCAAGATGCTGCACGGCGCGCTCAGCGAGCTGCACAGCAGCGCGGGTGAGGCGCATCGGCATTGGGTCGATTCGGTGCAGCGCCTGTTCCTGCGCGATGCGGGCTGAGGCCTGGCGGTGAGCGAGCGCTGGTTCAGCCTGGCCGAGCTGCTGTTGGTCTTCGGCCTGGTGCTGGTGTGGGCGCTCTGGCAGGTTTACGACTGGCGGCGTTGGCGTCGGCAGCAGCAGCGGCAGGATCAGAACGCGGCGCCACCGTCCAGCGACGAGGAACAGCGCTGAGAGCCAGGGCTCTCAGGACATGCCGACGTAGCGCCCCGGTCGGTGGTTGATGGCCAGGGCGGCGTTGATGGCCACCATGCCGACCAAGGACAGGCCCACCCGCTCGGGCGCGACAAAGGCCAGGGCGCTGAGCAGGATCAGGCCGTCCAGCGCGGCCTGCACATATCCGGCGCGCCAGCCGCGTTTTTCTTGCAGATAGAGCACCAGCACATTGAGCCCGCCCAGCGAGGCGCGGTGGCGGAACAGGATCAGCATGCCGGCGCCGATCAAGAGGCCGCCGGTGATGGCAGCGAACCAGATATTGAGCTCCGCAAACTTCAGCCAGTGCGGCAGCACCTCGGCCAGCACCGCCATCAGGCTGACGGCGGCGATGGTGCGCAGGGTGAAGGGCAGGCCCATGCGCCGGTAGGCCAGCCAGTAAAAGGGCAGGTTGATGCAGAAGAACAGGGCGCCAAAGGGCAGGCCCGAGGCGTAGTGCAGCAAGAAGGCAATGCCCACCGTGCCGCCGGTCAGCATGCCGGCCTGCTTGAACAGCGCCACGCCCAAGGCTACGAACAAGGTGCCGGTGACGATGGCCTGCACATCCTCCAGCGGCGAGTGGCGGAAGCTGCGGCTCAGGGTCTCGCGCAAGCTCATCCAGTGATGCCCGACATGAAGTACTTGATCACGCCCTTGGCCAGAAAACCGACCAGGCCGAAGCCCAGGCCCAGCAGCAGGATGAAGGTGCCGAAGCGGCCGGCCTTGGACTCGCGGGCCAGCTGCAGGATGATGAACACCATATAGGCCATGAAGCCGCCCACGCCCCAGGTGAGGCAAAACTGGGCGAGTTCCTGTTCGCTGTATCCAAACATCCTGCTGTCTTTCGGTCCGGTCCGGTCTTGGCGTCTGTTGTTTGGCGCTTGTTCAGTCGTGCACGCTGACCAGGTCGCGGTAGGCATGCCAGCTGGCATGGCCCAGGAGGGGCACAACCAGCACCAGGCCGACCATGAAGCTGGCCATGCCCAGCAGGGTCAGCAGCATGATGATGGCGGCCCACAAGGCCACCGGTGCCGGGTACTCCATGACCACGCGCCAGCTGGTGAACACAGCGCCGAGCACGCCGATGTCACGGTCCAGCAGCAGGGGCACGGCCACCAGGGTGGAGGCAAACACCGGCGCTGCCAGCAAGGCGCCCAGGGCCAGCCAGGCTTCGAAGAGGTGCGAGTCTTCGTTCAGCACCACATGGCGGATGAAATCGATGGGCTCGCGAACGGCATGGCCGCTGAAGCCGGTGATCAGCGAGGCGGAGGTCATCACCCAGCCGGTGCCGGCAAAGGCCAGCAGCACGCCGAACACCACCAGGCGGCCATCGTGCGGCCACCAGGTGTGCAGCACAGTGTGCAGATTGGGCGAGCGGCCCAGCTCCAGATCACGGCTGATGACGTAGAGGCCGGTGGCCAGGATGGGGGCCACCAGCAAGAAGCCGCTGAAGGCGCCGGCCAGCAGCCAGAAATGATGGCGCGCCAGCAGCACGATCACCGCGCCGGCGATGGCCATGGCCAGGCCATGGGCCAGCGAGGCACCCGGGCAGCGCCACAGATCGCGCCAGCCACGGGCCAGCCAGCCCAGGGGGCGCAGGGCGGGGATGGGCTTCACGCCAAATTTGCGTGACTGCGCCAGGGCTTTTTCGGTGTCCAGAAAGGGCATGGGGTGCGGGGCGAGCTCAGAGAAGATGATGACATGCTCGCATGTCACTGACCTTGATGCCCATCAAGACAAACACGGGTGGGCCGCCATGCGCCGGGCTTCAGGCGGGCAAGCTCACCGCGTCGAGCAGCTCGCTCTCGATCTGCAGCTGCGCCCGGTTGTGCTGCAAGGCGGGGCCGTCGACGAGGAAGGTGTCTTCCACCCGCTCGCCCAGGGTCGAGATCTTGGCCAGCTGCAAATTGATGCCGTGCTGGGCCAGCACGCGGGCGATGGCGTAGAGCAGGCCGGCGCGGTCGCTGGTGCTGATGGACAGCAGCCAGGCCTGGCCGCGCTCATCGGGTCGCAGGGCGATGCGCGGGGTGTAGGGGAAGCTCTTGACCCGGCGCGAGAGGCGGCCGCGGCGCGGCTCGGGCAGCGGGCCCTCGGCCTTGAGGGCCTGGCCCAGTTTGTTCTCGACCAGGGGCACGAGGTCGCGGTGGTTGAGCTCCAGATCGGGGCTGATGACCTGGAAGGTGTCGAGGGCGAAGCCGCGCTTGGTGGTGTGCACCTTGGCGTCCAGGATGTT
>JAIXSD010000110.1 GCA_027484885.1 Rubrivivax sp. | reverse complement strand
GTGTAGCCGCCCTTGATCTGGTTGGCCTCGAAGGCTTCGACCCAGTCCTCGCGCAGAGCTTGGGCCAGCTGGCTGCGCGCGGCCTCCACGGCGGCGTGGATGGCTTGCGGGTCCACCACGTCCAGCTGTTCGGCGATATAGCCTTCGCCGGGCAGGGTCAGGGCCAGTTCCTTGAAGGCCGCGTCCAGCTCGGGGTGGCGCAACACGGCGCGCATGGCCTCGATGAAGGCGCTGTCCAGCTGCAGGGCGCTGCCGCTGCGCACAGCCGCGAGGATTCGGTTCAGGGCCAGGCGTTGGCTGGCTTCCCAGCGGTTGAAGGCATCGGCATCGTGCTGCAGCAGCACCAGCAGGTCCGCATCGCTGAGGCCATCGTCCAGCACCACCGGGGCCGAGAAGCCGCGCAGCAGCGAGGGCACGGGCTGGCTGGTCACGTTCGTAAAGACGAAGCTTTGCTCGGCCTCGTCCAGCACGATCACGCGTTCCAGACCAGCGGCCTGGTCTTCGCCCTGCAGCTGCAGAGGCAAGGCCTGACCCTCGGCGCTCAGCAGGCCCAGGGCCACCGGAATCACCTGGGGCAGCTTGTGCTCCTGGCCCGGGGTGGCGGGGTTGTGCTGCTTGAGCGTCAGGGTGTAGGTCTGGGCGGCGGCGTCGTAGGCGCCGCGGGCCTGCACGCGCGGCGTGCCGGCTTGCGAGTACCAGCGCTTGAAGTTGTCCAGGCGGGTGCTCAGGGCCGAGCCCGGGTTGGCGTCGGCGATGGCAGCGGCGAAGTCGTCGCAGGTCACGGCCTGGCCGTCATGGCGCTCGAAGTAGAGCTTCAGGCCCTTCTCGAAACCGGCGCGGCCGACCAGGGTCTGGTACATGCGCACGACTTCCGAACCCTTTTCGTAGACGGTGGGGGTGTAGAAGTTGTTGATCTCGACAAAGGTGTCGGGGCGCACCGGGTGTGCCATGGCGCCCGAGTCCTCGGGGAACTGGCTGGCGCGCAGGGCGCGCACGTCCTGGATGCGGCAGACCGCGCGGGCGCTGGCGCCGCCGGCCATGTCCATGCTGAATTCCTGGTCGCGGAAGACGGTCAGGCCTTCCTTCAGCGAGAGCTGGAACCAGTCGCGGCAGGTGACACGGTTGCCGGTCCAGTTGTGGAAGTACTCGTGCGCGACGATGGACTCGATGCGGCCGAAGTCAGCGTCCGTCGCGGTGGCCGGCGAGGCCAGCAGGGCACTGGTGTTGAAGATGTTCAGGCCTTTGTTCTCCATCGCGCCCATATTGAAGTCGGACACGCCGACGACCATGAAGCGTTCCAGATCCAGGGGCAGGCCAAAGCGGGCCTCGTCCCAGACGATGGAGGCGATCAGCGAGTTCATCGCGTGCTCGGTCTTCTCCAGGTCGCCGCGGCGCACGAAGACTTGCAGCAGATGGTCCTTGCCCGCGCGGGTGCGCACGCGCTGTTCGCGCGCCACCAGATCACCGGCCACCAGGGCGAACAAATAGCTGGGCTTGGGGAAGGGGTCGTGCCACTTGGCGAAATGGCGGCCGTTGTCCAGGTCGCCCGAGTCCAGCAGATTGCCGTTGGACAGCAGCACCGGGAACTTGGCCTTGTCAGCGCGCAGCAGCACGGTGTAGACCGCCATCACATCGGGGCGGTCCAGGAAGTAGGTGATGCGGCGGAAGCCCTCGGCCTCGCACTGCGTGAAGAAGCTGCCACCCGAGGTGTAGAGGCCGCTGAGCGCGGTGTTCTTGTCGGGCGCGCAGGTGTTGCGGATCTCGAGCGCGAAATCGGCATCCGGCACGTTGTCGATGATCAGCTCATGGCCTTCCTGGCGGAAGGACACGCTCTCGCCATTGATCAGCACGCGCAGCACATTGAGCTCTTCGCCGTGCAGGCGCAGGGCGCCGTGGGCGACGGCAGCATTGCGCTCCAGCTGCATCTTGGAGGTGACCAGGGTCTTGGCCGGGTCCAGATCGAAAGTCAGGTCGACGGTACGGATCCAGAACGCGGGCGCGCAGTAGTCTTCGCGGCGGATCAGGGTGGCAGTGCCTTCACGCATGGCGGGCATCCTTGGGTGGCAAGAGGTTTCAAGCCCCGCGCGGGTGGCGCGGGGTCAGAGGCAGGGCAGGGAGCAGGCAGGGAACGAGCCGGGCGGGCGTCTGGGTCTCAGACGCCTTGCTTCAGGCTCTCGGTGATGAAGGGATCGAGATCGCCGTCCAGCACCTTCTGGGTGGCCGAGGTTTCGTAGTTGGTGCGCAGGTCCTTGATGCGACTCTGGTCCAGCACATAACTGCGAATCTGGTGGCCCCAGCCCACATCGGTCTTGGTGTCTTCCAGCTTTTGCTGTTCTTCCATGCGCTTGCGCATTTCATGGTCGTACAGGCGCGAGCGCAGGCGTTTCCAGGCCACGTCGCGGTTGGAATGCTGGCTGCGGCCGTCCTGGCACTGGACCACGATGCCGGTGGGGATGTGGGTCAGGCGCACGGCCGAGTCGGTCTTGTTGATGTGCTGCCCGCCGGCGCCGGAAGCGCGGAAGGTGTCGGTGCGCACATCGGCCGGGTTGATGTCGATCTCGATCGAGTCATCGACTTCCGGGTAGACGAAGAGCGAGGCAAAGCTGGTGTGGCGGCCGCCCGAGCTGTCGAAGGGGCTCTTGCGCACCAGGCGGTGCACACCGGTCTCGGTGCGCAGCAGGCCGAAGGCGTATTCGCCCTCCACCTTGATGGTGGCGCTCTTGATGCCGGCCACGTCACCGTCGGTCTGGTCTTCCAGCGTCGCCTTGAAGCCCTTGCGCTCGGCGTACTTCAGGTACTGGCGCAGCAGCATGCTGGCCCAGTCGCAGGCTTCGGTGCCGCCGGCGCCGGCCTGGATGTCGACAAAGCAGTTCAGCGGATCGGCCGGGTTGTTGAACATGCGGCGGAATTCCATCTGCTCGACGATTTCCGTCAGCTTGGCCGCATCGGCCTCGATGGCTTCCAGGCCCGCGAAATCATCCTCGGCCTTGCTCATCTCGTAGAGCTCGGCGTTGTCCGCCAGATTGCTCTCGAGGTGGTCGACGGTGTTGACCACGTTTTCCAGCGTGCGCTTTTCCTTGCCCAGTTCCTGGGCGCGCTTGGGCTCGTTCCAGACGCTGGGGTTCTCCAGCGCGGCGTTGACTTCGTTCAGTCGCAGTGCTTTGCGGTCGTAGTCAAAGATACCCCCTTAGCGCGGCAGTCCGCGCTGTCAGGTCGGCCAGGGTGGTACCGATGGTGTTGATGCGTTCGATGTCCATGTTCTTGGTTCCCAAGGAGTGCTTGCGGTGGGATGCGGTCAGGGGCGCGCCGTGCCGGGCGCCTGGCGGGCCCGCCGGTTTCAGGACGCGGCCAAGCCCGGGTGCTCGCGCATCCGAACCTGCTATTTTCACATGCCGGCGCGCGCTGGCAGCAAAGCACTTGCCCCAGGCCGCCTGCCGGGGGAAATGCTGCACACTGCCCAGCCATGAATCTGCATGATTTCGACCGCCCGGCGCCAATGCCGGGCTCGCAGCCGCCCGCGCCGCCGAGCGCGCAGCAGCTGCGCTACTGGCAGCGCACACGCCGTTTGACCGGGCTGTTGCTGCT
The DNA here is from genome assembly GCA_027484885.1 of Rubrivivax sp. Classification (GTDB taxonomy): domain Bacteria; phylum Pseudomonadota; class Gammaproteobacteria; order Burkholderiales; family Burkholderiaceae_C; genus Paucibacter_A. The sequence continues at coordinate 4,630 of JAIXSD010000110.1, read as the reverse complement.
GATCTGGCTGGGCGTGGTGTTCGGGCTGAGCTACTTTGCCCGCGAGCTGAGCTTCGATTTCTTCGGCTGGCCCTTCAGCTTCTGGGTGGCCGCCCAGGGCGCGCTGCTGGTGTTCTGCCTGATCGTGGCCGTTTACGCCTGGGCCATGCACCGGCTGGACCAGCTCCACGCTGGGCCGGGCTGATCGGATCTTGCGCTCGCTTCAGGCGAGCAAAAAGTCTTCCAGGCAGCGCGCCAGCGCCTCGGGCTGGTCGTGGTGCAGCATGTGGCCGGCCTCGGCGATGCGGTGCTTTTCCAGCTGGGGCACGGCGCTGAGCCGGGCTTCGAAATCGGCGCGCGGGTAGCGGTCGCCCCAGAACTGGCTCAAATCACTGGCTTCGCCCTCGACCCATAGCGTGGGCGCGGTGATCAGCTTCCAGCCGGCCACGATTTCATCCTTGCGGTAGAGGATGGGGTTGGCGCGTTTGTGCGCCGGGTCGGCCAGCAGCTGCCAGCTGCCGTCGGCCTGCTGGCGCGACCAGTGTGGCGCCAGCCAGGCAGCCTTGTCCGGGCTCAGGCGCGGGTTGGTCTTCATCAGGCGCTGCGACACCGCCTCGATACTGGCGTAGGGCCGCAACTGGGGCGGGTCTTTCAGCTCCTTGAGCCAGGTGGCCAGGCGGCCCGGGGCCTGCTCCGGCTTGGCTTCCGGCAGGCCGAAGCCTTCCAGATTGATCAGGCGCCGCACCCGCTCGGGCCGCACGCCGGCGTAAGTCATGACGATATTGCCGCCCATGCTGTGGCCCAGCAGATCGACCGGGGCCTCGGGGCTGATGCGGTCCAGCAGCGCGTCGAGATCGGCCAGGTAGTCGGGGAACCAGTAGTTGTTGCCCGGGGCGTTGTCACTGAGGCCGAAGCCGCGCCAGTCCAGGGTCACGATGGGGCGGCGGTCGTTCAGCGCACTCAGTGCGTCGACCACGAACTGGAAGGACGCGCCCACATCCATCCAGCCATGCACCATCACCAACAGCGGCTGCGCGCGGGCGCTTGAGTCCAGGGCTGCGGCCTCGCTGCGCCAGTGCATCAGGTGGTGGCGCAGGCCGCGCAGCTCCATGAATTCGCTGCGGTGCGGGCGCTGCACCAGGTAAGGCTTGCGGTCTGCGGCGTTGAGGTTTGGATAGGGCGTGGTGGCGTTCATGGCACGCACTGTAGGCCGAATGGCGTGGCGCCGATGTAGCTGGCGCGACAGTGAGCGCTCAAGCGAGCTGCAAGCAAGACCTGACCCCAATCCCCGGGCAGAATGGGGCGCATGATTTCATACACCTTGCGTTCCGCCGAGCCCCGAGATGTGCCGGCCATTGTGGGCCTGGTCAAGGAGCTGGCCGAGTTCGAGAACCTCAGCCATCTGCTGGAGCTGACCGCGGACAAGCTGCAACTGCACCTGTTCGGCCCCAAGCCCGTGGTCGAGGCCCTGGTCGGCGAGATCGGCGGCGAGGTGGTGGGCTATGCCCTGTTCTTCACCAATTTCAGCACCTTCCTCGGCAAGCCCGGTCTTTACCTGGAAGACCTGTATGTGCGTTCGGCGCACCGCCGCAGCGGCCTGGGCCAGGGCATCTTGACCCGCTTGGCGCAGATTGCCGTCGAGCGCGACTACGGCCGCTTCGAGTGGACCGTGCTGGACTGGAACGAAGACGCGATCCGATTCTACGAGCGCATGGGCGCCCATGTGCTGCCCGAGTGGCGCATCTGCCGCCTGGCCGGCCCCGATCTGCAGCGCTACAAAAAGTAGGCGGCAGCCTGCATTCTTCGTTCAGCCGAGCAGAGCGTTCAGGCGCTCGGGCGGCCGGGCGATCACGGCGCATTGGCCATCGCTGACGATGGGGCGTTGCAGCAGCTTGGGGTGGGCGACCAGCGCCGCCAGCAGCTCCGCCTCGCCGAGTTCGGGTCGGGCCAAACCGAGGCTCTGGTACTCGTCGTCACCGCTGCGCAGCAGCTCTCGGACGTTGAAGCCGGCTTCGGCGGCGCGCAGCTGGCCCAGCAAGGCCTGCAGCGCGGCCAGATCCAGCGGCGTCTTTTGGTAGTCGATCACCTCGAGCTGGCGGCCGCTGTTTTCGAGCAAGGCCAGGGCTTCGCGCGATTTGGAGCAGCGCGGGTTGTGGAGCAATTGCAGTGTCGTCATGGCGCCAGTGTAGGAGGCGCGAGCCGGGCTCACTTGCTGCCCAGGCCCTTGACGCTGAGGCGGCTGCCGGCCGGGGCGACCAGGCGGGCCTCGTCCGGCCAGCTTTCCTGGCCGGTCAGGCTGGTGCAGCTGCGCGGCGGCTGGCCCTTGACGGCATCGGGGTCGCGGTCCTGCGGGTCGGCCGTCAGCGGCAGGCCGAGCAGCTGGCCTTTTTCGCGCCACTCCAGCTCCCAGGCCGGCTTGCTGCTGCAGATGCGCACGCCCTCAAACTGCGGGAACAGCGGGCGCAGATACCAGGGCAGCAGCTCACTGCGCAGGGTGTGAGCCAGGCGGGCGATGCGGCGCACCTGGCCCATGGTCAACTGCTCGGGCGGCGTGCTCAGGCGCAGCGTGGCCATCAGCGTGGCCGCGCCGCGCTTCCAGTTGCGGGCCAGATCGGCGTCCTTGCCCAGCTCCGCCGGCAGCACGGGCAGGCGGAAGGTGCCGTCCTCGCTCAGCGGAATCGCCACCGTGCCTTCGTTGTGCTGCACCGCCAGCTTGGGCGAGAAACCGGCCGGTTTGCCGTCCTTGAAGCTGATCTTGAACTCCATGAAGAACTGGCCCTCACCATGCTTTTGCATCAGGCCGAGGATCTCGTTCATCTTGCCGTAGGGGATCAGCGAGCCGTCGCGTTGCAGGGTCATGGACACCGCCTCCAGCTGCACCGGCGCGCTGGCGGCTTCGCTGGGGCTGGCGCTTTGCGCCTGGGCTTGCAGGGTCAGGGCGCACAAGGCCGGGAACAAGGCCGGGAGCATGGCCCGGAGCATGGCCCGGAGCAGGGTTCGAGGGGGCAGGGCAGATCGGTGGTTCGTGGAGCTCATGGATACACGGGTTCAGAAAAAAGGTGGGGGCTGGGCACTACTTTTTGCAGGAGGACACCATCTTGGGCGCGCCGCGGCCCATGGCGTCAAAAGGGAAGAGTTGGCTGACGCGGGCGTCCTGCACATCGAGGCAGGAGCTGCCCTCGCGGATGCGGGTGTGGCCAGGCGCAATGGCCTCTTCGGTCTGCTGCGGCGAGCCCAGCGCGCTGGCGATGCGCTCACCCACATCAGGCCGGCGGGTGTTGCTGCGCGGGTCGAGGCGGGCCATCTCGGCGGCGCTGATCGGCGCACCGATGGCCTGGCGCAGCGGAAGCTTGAGCTTCAAGGGGTCTGGGTTGCTGGCCGCTGGTTCGGGCGGCGGCGTTGCTGGCAATTGCGCCGTGATGCGGGAGGGGGTCTCGCTGGGTGAAACGATGGTGAGGGCTTCCGGCCTGGCGCTCAAGCTTGGGCGCGGCAGCAGGTTGGGCATGCGGGTCTCGGCCTTCATACGCTCCAATCTCTCGGCGTTGCGCTTGGTCGGGCGCAGCGAGGGCCGGCTGAACAGCCGCATCGTCACCCATTGGGCCTGCGGCTCGGCCTTCGGCATGGCGCTGAGGCTGGCCTGGCGAGCCTGCAGAAACAACGCGAGCAGCATAAGGTGCAGCAGGGCCACGCCGAGCCAGGCCCAGCGTCGGGTCGGGCTGCGCGGGTGGAGATAGTCAGTGCGGCTGCGGTTCACGATTCGGCCTCGTTGGCATCGGGCTCGGGGCCGGGCTCATAACGCAGCAAATCACCGGGCTGGCAGTCCAGGATGTTGCAGATGCGACTGAGGGTGTCGAAGCGCACGCCGCGCACCTTGCCGGACTTCAGCAGCGAGAGGTTGGCCTCGGTGATGCCCACACGCTCGGCCAGCTCGCGCGAGCGCATCTTGCGCCGGGCCAGCATCACGTCCAGGGTCAGAACAATCGGCATCAGATGAACTCCGCGTTCTCTTCGGCCACGGCTTGTGCCTGCTGCATGACCTGGGCAATGCCCCAGATCACCAAGCCGATGAACAAGCTGATGAAGTGATCGAAGGCCAGGCCCAGCACCAGCTGGCGCTGGCCGGCCGGGTTGCCCAGGGTCAGCGCCAGGACGGACAAGGTGTGCGCCAGCGGCTGGGCCAGGGCGTGCACCACCAAGGCGAGGGCCAGGCGGCGCAGGCGCCGCACCGGCTCGGCGGTGAAGACTTGGCCCAGGCGGTAGGCGCCGAACAGGCACCAGACCTGCCAGAGCGCGAACAGCAGCACGGCGCTGGGGATGCAGCTGGCCGCCCAGCCCCAGGTGCGCGAGGCAGCGTCCAGCTGCAGCGGGATGTCGGTGTCGGTCACCCAGTAGCTGCGCGCCACTTTTTCCAGCCAGTCGGCCCGGCTCCAGAGTTGGGCGGGCACGATCAGCACGATGGCCGCGCCGGCCACGCAGAGCAGTTGCACCCACAGAGCCAGGCGGCGCACACGCTCCAGCGGCCGGGCTGTGGAGGCCGCCGGGCGGGGCAAGGTTTGGGCTTCGGTGTCGCTGCGCATGGCCGGCATTCTCTCTTGATAAATTTCTGTAAAACAATAATTTATCAAAATAAGCCAGCAAGTTTCGCGGCAGC